>JBEEIU010000071.1:0-6483 GCA_041169705.1 Actinomycetota bacterium | reverse complement strand
AAAAAACCTCCGGTGTTGACCTCAAGGCCATCCAGCCCGAGATCCTTAACGACTTTTAGAGCTTCAGTCAGAGAACGGTCGTGGAGGATTGCGTTGTAGACGCCGATTTTCAAATTGTGTTCCTTACGTGAGTTGTGTTTGATGGTGGCAGCGAGGTTTCAATGCCCGAAGTTGTGAGGTGATTCAAAACACTGGCTGCAATCTGGGCCACGCCTCGGGTCACTCCAGCTCCTCAACAGATTTGTTTAGGCGCTCCCTCTCAGAGCGCGAATCTCAAAATTAGCAATTGACTTTGTTAAAACAAAAGCCATTTACGAAAATGTTATTTTGTGCTTACAAATTATGGATTCCATCAGCTAAATTAAGCGATTGAAACTTGTTTCGCACTTCACGTCCGAAGGCACACTTCGAGAGAGGCCAGATTGTGATCAAGCAGATACGTGTTGGTACAGCACCCGACTCTTGGGGGGTATGGTTCCCAAACGACCCCAATCAAGTTCCTTGGGAGCGCTTTTTAGACGAAGTTCAAGAAGCCGGATACCACTGGATTGAGCTCGGGCCTTATGGATATTTACCAACAGACCCAAACCAACTTTCTGATGTTCTCGAGGAACACAACCTCAAGCTTTCAGCGGGCACAGTATTCACCGGATTCCACAAAGGCGATGACCAGTGGAAGCGCGCTTGGGATCAGGCCCTTGATGTTGCAGGCCTAGTTTCAAAACTAGGCGTCGAACATTTGGTTGTGATTCCAGATCTCTGGCGCTCCGATGCCACCGCTCAGGTTCTAGAATCTCGGGTTCTTGACGATGATCAATGGCGAAAGCTTGCTTCGGGTCACGACAAATTAGGGAAGGCGTTGTTGGAAGAATTTGGAATCAATCAGCAATTCCATTCGCATGCAGACAGCCATGTGGGCACCTATCAAGAGGTAGAGCGCTTTCTCCAGGAAACCGATTCGCGTTACTCAAACTTGTGTTTGGACACCGGACACTTTGCCTATTATCTCGGCGACAACTTGACATTAATGAATGCCTACCCAGACCGTATTGGTTACCTTCACCTCAAGCAAGTTCACCCAGACATCCTTGCCGAGACTCTGAAGAATGATTTGCCTTTTGTTGAAGCAGTCGCCAAAGGTGTGATGACCGAACCGGGCGGAAGCGGTGTTCCTGAGTTTGCTCCCATTTTGGAGAAAGCAGCCGAGATAAACCCCGAGATGTTTGCAATTGTGGAACAGGATATGTACGGCTGTGAGGTTGACTTTCCGCTACCGATTGCGACGCGAACCAAGCACCACATCGCCTCCTGTACACATGCAGCCAGGTTCATTTAGGAAAAAAGGAAGAGCCAAATGTCAGATCTAAGAATTGCAGTTGTAGGTGCAGGCCTCATGGGTGCCGACCACATTGTGCGTATCGACTCTCGCATCGTCGGAGCGGTCGTTACCGCCGTAGTTGAACCAGATGAAGGTCGCGCAAAAGCAGCTATGGCAACCGCCCCTTCTGCCCAGTGGTTCCCAAACATCGAGGCTGCCATCGAGGCCAAAGCCATGGATGCCGTACTTATTGCAACTCCTGGGCAGTTTCACGAGCCGGTTTTGATACCAGCCTTGGCAGCCAGCCTTCCGATTCTTTGCGAAAAGCCTCTCACCCCAGACTCTGAGTCGGCCCTGAGGGTTGTTGAGGCGGAGATGGCAACCGGTAAACAATTGATTCAGGTGGGCTTCATGCGTCGCTTCGACACCGGATACATGCAGCTTCGCGAGCTAATTGCCAACAAGACGCATGGTGAGTTGCTGGGTTTGCACTGCGCACACCGAAACCCGTCTGTGCCAGACAGCTACCACAACGACATGTTGATTTTCGATTCGGTGGTCCATGAGATTGATGTGGTGCGCTTCCTAACCGATTCCCCAATTGCAGCAGTTGAGGTGAGGCACTTTAAACGCAACACTAGGTCGCCTGAGCACCTGTACGAGCCTATTCTCGTGATGCTAGAGACTGAATCGGGCGTGCTGGCGGTGGTTGAAATGAACGTTTCAGCACAATTTGGTTATCAGGTACGCACCGAAGCGATCTTTGAAGAGGGCCTAGCCGAAATCGGGCGCACCTCGGGAATGCTGACAAACTTCGGGTCTAAAATCTCGCTTGACGAGAATCAATCCTTCAAGCCCCGATTTGCAGAAGCTTATGACCGTCAAATTCAACGCTGGGTCAACGCAACCATGCTCGGCAAGATTGACGGTCCTTCGGCATGGGATGGCTACCTTGCTGCAGCAGCAGTTGAGGCTGGCGTTGAAGCTCTTCATTCCGGCGGCAAGGTGAAGGCAAACTACAATCCGATGCCCGATTTCTACAAGGCGCACTGAGCAGCAATTTGTTAACACTTCAATTGTAGTTTTGCTTGAGAAGGCTGGATTTTGGGTTTCTTGCCACACTTTGACGATGCACCAAGTCACATTTCCCTGCCGATTAGTCGGCTCCAAAACCCCCATTTCATGCAGAAAAAACCACGTTTTACGACGTGTGAAGACCTTGAAAATGTATGGTTACGATTCTGTTATCAATTTATGTACTTATGTGCTTACAAACTATGTAAGCTCATGTTCAGGTTGCAGCTGCAACCAGTTCGTCGGTTTTTTTATTTGGCGAACTATACAACGACGTAAGGACACGACGAAGTGAAAGTTAACCTAAGAAAGCAAGGCCTTTGGGCTGCCCTTGCAGTGGCAACCTTGGTCCTCTCCGGTTGTAGCTCCGCTGCGACCACCGAAACCGCCGAACCCGGCGAAACAAGCACCGTTACCCCAGGTACCTCAGCCAACCCACGCCACGTTTGTGCAATCGGTGGTGCTGACGCTTTCTTCGCAGTTTTGAAGAACGGTGCAGACCTAGCAGGTCAGGCAGTTATCCAGGCTGGAAGCGAATACACATGGATTCCGCTTCCAAACTACGACAACATTGGCCCAGACATGGTGAAGCTAATTGAGCAGGCAGTTGCGCTTGAGTGCACCTCGCTAGCTGTTCCTGTATGGGACGCAGCAGCCGAGGGGCCAGCTCTTGCAGCTGCGACCGCAGCTGGCGTAAAGGTGTTTATGTACAACTCGGGTCTACCAACCCTCGAGGACGGAAGCATTGAGGCCTTCGGTTACTACGGTACCGATGAGTACCTTGCTGGTGTTCGTGCCGGCGAGTACTTCGCGTCTCAGGGATACAAGAACGTACGCTGTGTCAACACTCAGCCAGGTGCTATTAACTGGCAGCAGCGCTGTGGTGGTCTAGTTGACGGTGCTACCGACGCCGGTATCCAGGCAGATCAGATTATCCTTCCTCCAGAGTCATTCGGCGACGCTGCTGCGATCACCGCAGCTGTTCAGGCCGAGCTAGCCAAGGACCCATCAATCGATGGCTTCGCAACTGGTTCATCTGCTGACGCTGACGCAGTTGACGCTGCCTTGAAGGCTGCAGGCGTGACTGCTGCAACCGGTGGTTGGGACGTTTCGGAGAACATCATCAACCGAATCAAGGCCGGCGAGACCCTATTTGCTGTTGACCAGCAAGGTTGGTACCAGGGATGGTTGGCTGTTTCTCAGGCTTGGATGTACGACCAGTACGCAATCCTTCCTGCTAATCCAGTCATCTTGACCGGTCCTTCGCTAATCACCAAGGACAACGCCGATGCAGTGCTAACCGGTGTTGCTGAGGGTTACCGCTAAATCGAGACTGATTCAAGATCAGTAGTTGAGTGGGTGGGTGCACCTCAGGGTTCACCCACCCACTTCTCGCAGTTATAGAGTTTCTAAAAACAGGAGAGCAAAGACTTGTTAGATAAGTTGAAGTCCATTCCGCGCAAGCCGGAGTTTGCGGCATTTGTTGGCGCGATTGTCGTTTATTTTTTCTTCCTTTATTTCGGTTGGCCAATCTTCCCGTCGGTTCTTGTGACCGCAGGATGGGTTAACGTCGCGGCTGAACTTGCGATCGTTGCCTTGCCAATCGCATTAGTTATGATTGCGGGCCACCTAGACCTATCCGTTGGTGCAATCATCGCAGCATCGGCTATGACCTACGCACTTCTTGGCGGTCACTTTGGACTGCCGGACTGGATCGCTCTCCCTGCCGGTTTGCTGACTGGAACTTTTTTTGGATTTTTGAATGGTGTGCTTATCACCCGTGTGAAGCTCTCTTCCTTCATCGTTACCCTTGGGATGTCATTTTTCATCAGAGGGCTGATTTTCGGCGTCACGAAGTTGATTGTGAGCAACGTTCAACAAGCCCACGAGCCAGACCAGTGGGTTAAAGACACCATCGGTGGACGCATTTTCCTCACCTTTGAAAATGCGATCTATGTTGCGATTATTTTCTCTTTGGTCATCTCTTGGATCATGTACCGCACCAAGTATGGAAACTGGATCTGGGCAATTGGTGGAGACGAACAGTCCGCTCGTGCTGCGGGTGTTCCAGTCGAGAAGACCACAATTGCATTGTTCACTGGTTCAGGTTTCGGCGCTGCTGTTTTCGGCGTCACCTCGGTTGCCCTTTACGGCAGTGCTCAGGTCTCTGCAGGTCAGGACAAGGTGTTCTTTACGATTATTGCTGTTGTGATTGGTGGCGTACTCCTTACCGGAGGATACGGATCCCCGATTGGTGTAATCCTTGGAACTATCACTTTTGCGATCGTCGTAACCGGAGTCAACTCAACAGACTGGGGTGGCGACTGGTCCAACCTCATTATCGGCATTTTGGTTTTGCTTGCAGTTCTAGCTAACAACTCATACCGAAAGCTTGCGATGTCAAGCGTGAAGAAAATCAAGGACACAATCGCACCGAAGGAATCAAAATAATGTCTGCAAAGTCGCAACCATTGATGAGCCTGAAGAACGTATCGAAAGTCTTCGGAAGTTACACAGCACTCAAGAGTGTTTCGCTAGATATTCACCCTGGCCAGGTTCTCTGCCTTTTGGGTGACAACGGAGCTGGAAAGTCAACGTTGATCAAGGTACTTTCTGGCTTCCACAACCCCACATCGGGTGAAATTGAGTTCGACGGTGAGAAGGTGAGCTTTGACAGCCCACGAGATGCATCTGATCGAGGAATCTCAACGGTTCACCAGTTTGGCGGCACGTTTCCTTTGATGTCTCTCGGCCGCTCGTTCTTTGTGGGGCTCGAGCCAACAAAAGGATGGGGCCCGTTCAAGCGGTTCGACCGCAAGCTAGCCAATAGCGTTGTTGTCGAACAGATGCAGCAGATGGGAATTACGCGAGTAACTGATGCCGACCGTTTGGTCGGAAGTTTGTCCGGAGGTGAGCGCCAGGTGTCAGCTATTGCGCGTGCCGTTTATTTCGGGGCAAAAATTCTGATTCTGGACGAGCCAACGGCTGCCCTTGGTGTCAAAGAAGCCGCTCACGTGCTTCGGATCATCATGCAGGCTAAACACCGCGGAATTGCAGTTGTTTTAGTTACCCACAACGTTTCGCACGCTTTGACTGTTGGAGACCACTTCGCCGTCTTGATCCATGGCGAAAAGGCAGATGACTTTGCGAAGGGTGAAAGAACTAGGGAGCAGATCACCGACCTAATGGCCGGTGGGGAAGCTATGGCAGAGCTTGAAGCTGAACTTGCAACCTTGACAGGCGCCATCAAGAGGGTTCTTGAATAGCAACTTCGAGGTCATATTCGACTGCAGCTTTTCACGAGGAGATCAGTAAGTGCCACTGCTCCCGCTTGAAATTCCAAAGCCACAGACAATCGATCCGGAAAGCGTTACGCAATACCGTTGGGGCGTTATCGGGGCTGGTGGAATCGCAGAGCAATTCATCGACACGGTTCAAAAACACACCAATCAAAAAATTGTTGCCGTGGCATCGAAGACTGCGGGTAAAGCCCAGGAATTCGGGCATAAATTCGGCATTGAGTCACACAACTCATATGAAGAATTGGTTTCGCGGCACGACATCGACATTGTCTATGTCGCTACGATTCCAAGCCAGCACCGAAACCACGCAATGCTCGCCATCGAAGCTGGCAAAAACGTGTTGATTGAAAAACCAGTTTCCCTCGATCCATCCGAGGCAATGGAAATTTTTAGTGCGGCCAAGTCTGCTGGTCTTCTCGCCATGGAAGCGATGTGGACGCGGTACCTGCCGCAATATGACATCATTCGCCAACTGGTTGCGAACCAGGCGCTAGGCACAATTGAGATGGTCAACGTGTCAATGTGTCAATCAAACCTTGGGATGAAGCGGCTCTTCACCAAAAATGGCGGTGACCCCATGTTTGATATGGGGATCTACGCTGTGAGTTTTTGTCAAACATTTTTGGGTAACCCAGTTGAAATAACCGCGCAAGGGGTGTTGAACTCCGAGGGAATCGACGAAGAAGTGTCCGCCCAATTTCGCTACGCAAATGGTGCACGTGCCTACATTTTGGTTTCGGGGCGTTCTGGAATCCCTGCGATTGGCCAGGTCAGCGGAACCAAGGCGAA
>JBEEIU010000070.1:0-4781 GCA_041169705.1 Actinomycetota bacterium | reverse complement strand
AATTCCTTCTACTAAAGGAAGCTTGTGACCAAACCCAAGATCACGGTCTTGGATTACGGCAGTGGAAATGTTCACTCAGCTTGTCTTGCCTTGCAAGAGGTTGGCGCTGACGTAAGACTCTCGTCTGATCGAAACGAAATACTTGAATCAGATGGCTTAGTCATTCCTGGTGTTGGTGCGTTTTCCGCAGTGATGCAAAAACTAAATGCCGCTGGTGCTGCTTCGCTTATTGACAAGCGAATCGCAGCCGGTCGGGGTGTCTTAGGAATTTGTGTTGGGATGCAGGTGATGTTTACTACCGGTTTCGAACATGGTCTCGAGACATCTGGACTTGCACAGTGGCCGGGCGAAGTCACAATGTTGAAGGCACCGGTTCTGCCTCACATGGGTTGGTCAACGGTTAGACCTGATTCAGGATCGAAATTATTCGAGGGCATCTCTGAAGAGCGTTTTTATTTTGTTCACTCTTATGCGTCAAAAAAGTGGGAGCTCGATATTCAGCCTCCTTTCGTGCCCGCGACTTTGACTTGGTCACATCACGGCGAAGACTTCCTCGCCGCTGTAGAAAACGGACCATTGTGCGCGACTCAATTTCATCCAGAAAAATCTGGAGAGGCAGGACTTAAGCTTCTGAGCAATTGGCTCAAGGGATTAGGAAACTAAAAAGTGAAACTAGAACTTTTACCAGCGGTTGATGTTGCAGGCGGCAAGGCAGTTCGACTTACTCAGGGAGAAGCAGGAACCGAAGAAGACTTCGGTCACCCTCTCGAAGCCGCTGAGGACTGGATTGCAGCTGGTGCCGAGTGGATACACCTGGTTGATCTAGATGCAGCCTTTGGACGCGGGGAAAACCGTTCAGTAATCGCAGAGGTTGTTGCTGCCGCGGGTGCATGCAAGATTGAACTTAGCGGTGGTATTAGGGACGATGCATCACTAGAGGCAGCGATTGCTCTGGGTGCCACTCGCGTCAATCTCGGTACCGCAGCATTGGAAAATCCAGATTGGACTGCGCAGGTTATCGCCAAGTTTGGCGACCAGATAGCAGTTGGATTGGATGTTCGCGGCACCACCTTGGCTGCCCGTGGTTGGACCAAAGAGGGCGGTGACTTGTTTGATGTCCTGCAACGCCTAGAAGATGCAGGTTGCGCCCGATACGTAGTTACAGACGTAACCAAAGACGGAACCCTAAGAGGGCCGAATTTGGAATTGCTGAAATCGGTAATGGAGAAAACTGGCAAGCCTGTGGTGGCTTCCGGCGGAATCTCATCGCTTGAGGACATTAGAGACCTACACGCACTTGTTCCACTTGGCTTGGAGGGGGCAATTCTAGGAAAGTCACTTTACGCCGGTCGATTTACGCTTCAGCAGGCACTGGAGATTGCTAATCAAAATTGAATCAAAACAAGTTTTCTGATTCTGCCGGAGTGCCTTGGCAAGGTCGCAGCTTCGACTCGAATCGCTTCTCTAATGATGACGGAGAGACTCCCAAGAAAATTGCTCTGGCTTTAGAGTCTCACGCAAAAGCACCCAATCTTTTGTTGTTGGTTGATTCTTTGCGCGGAGAGCGACTCCTAATTCCATTACTTGCAACTTTGGGTGAATCTGAGTTGGGACCTCATGGCCACAAAGTTGATAAAAGCGCAGACCTCGCAATAGTTGCTGTCGCCACACCTGATAAGCAAACTGCAATTCCAGTTTTCACTTCGGTTGCCCACATGGCAGCTTGGAACCAAGAGGCCAGACCTGTGCCGGTCGAATCCGAACGAGTGGCTATTGCTGCAATTAGCGAGGGTCACACGAGAATAATTCTGAATCCCGCAACCGATGCAATTGCAATTCGCAGACCCGCTTTGGAAGCAATAGCAAAAGAGCAGCCCTGGCTCTTGCCACACACCAACGAAAAAGTCTCGCTGCTCATATCGGAAGCGATTGCCAATGCCAGTGAAGTTCAAAGTTTTGAATTATCAGAAGGTGATGCACAGGGAAAACTGCTGGCGACTGAACTAAAAATAAAGTTGACACTTGCCCCGGGTCTCGACGCTCAACGCTTGAGTGACCTTCTCACTGAGATCGGCAGTCGCCTCCGAACCGAGGAATTTCTTGGGCTGGTCGATTCAATCTCGTTCCAGCTGTTGGCTAGCTGACCGGTCCGGTGAACTTTTCACCGGGGCCCTTGCCCGGTTCGTCCTGAATTACAGAAGCTTCACGGAAGGCAAGCTGGAGCGAACGAAGCCCGTCCCTTAGAGGCCTGGCGTGGTGGTCGCCCAGGTCTGGAGCGGCGGCAGTGATGAGTCCAGCCAGGGCATTGATTAGCTTTCTCGCCTCATCGAGGTCTTTTGGCGCATCTTCGGACAACCCGCAGTGCACGGCAGCGGCACTCATCAGGTGAACAGCGGCTGTATTTATGATCTCTACCGCCGGGACTTCGGCGATATCACGGGCCTGGCTTTCCAAAATGTCTCTTTTCTTATCTGGCTAACCCTGCTAGGCTACCTGAGGCTCTGAGCGAAGGCTCAGTCAGAAGTGGATCGCGATCCCACCTTTCAACCGACTCTATAGGTTGCCGGGTAAGAGCGTTGAGTTGTTTCTGTGCGCGTTTGCGCGGCTAAGAAGTCCTAAAGGAGCAAGTCATCAGCGAACCACGCATCAATGAGCGAATTCGAGTTTCCCAGGTCCGTCTAGTCGGACCAGCTGGAGAACAAGTCGGTGTTGTTGCAATCGAGCAGGCTCTAAAGCTAGCCAGAGAAGCAGACCTAGACCTCGTAGAGGTAGCACCAGATTCGCAGCCACCAGTTTGCAAACTGATGGATTACGGCAAGTTCAAATACGAAGCCGCTCAGAAGATTCGTGAGGCGAGAAAGAACCAGGTCAACACTGTTCTAAAGACAGTTCGATTCGGTTTGAAGATTGATGACCACGACTTGGAGACCAAGGTCAGTCAGGTCAAGAAGTTCCTAAAGGGCGGCGACAAGGTGAAGGTCATGGTGGTCTTCCGCGGTCGTGAGCAGTCTCGTCCAGAGATGGGTGTGAAGTTGCTCCAGAAACTCGCGGAGTCGGTCACTGAGGTTGGAACCGTTGAGTCGACACCATCAATCGATGGCCGCAACATGGTCATGGTTATTGGTCCGCTCAAGAACAAGGCCGAAGCAAGAGCCGAGGCTAAGCGTGTAGCAAAGACTGAAACCAAAGTTTCAGTAGCAGACGAGAACTAAGGAGACATCCATGCCGAAGATGAAGACCCACTCGGGCGCCAAGAAGCGTTTCCGCTTCACAGGCAGCGGCAAGCTGATGAAGCAGCAAATTAACATGCGCCACAACTTGGAGCACAAGCCAAGTCGTCGTACCCGTCGTCTGAACCAGGACCAATTGGTCTCTGCAGCAGATTTCAAGAAGCTAAAGAAGCAGCTCGGCCGCTAAGGCGAAGCTAAGAAGGAGTAAGAAATGGCAAGAGTAAAAAACGCCGTCAACTCGCTGAAGAAGCGTCGCGTAGCACTTGAGCGTGCTCACGGCTACCGCGGTCAGCGTTCACGTCTGTACCGCATGGCGAAGCAGCAGATCCTGCACTCGTTGGTCTACGCATTCAATGACCGCAGAAAGAAGAAGGGTAACTTCCGTCGTCTGTGGATTCAGCGAATCAACGCAGCAGCTCGCCTAAACGGAATGACATACAACCGTTTCATCCAGGGTTTGGCCTTGGCTGGAATTGAAGTTGACCGTCGCATCCTGGCTGACCTTGCAGTGAACGATCCAAAGGCATTTGCTTCTTTGGTCGCTTCCGCGAAGTCTGCACTTCCACAGAATGTGAACGCCCCAAAGGCTAGCTAATGATTAGTGACCCCAAGTCCGCAAAGGTCAAGGGGGTCGCGCGACTTCATCAGAAAGATGCCCGGTCAGAGACCGGGCTCTTTCTGCTTGAGGGACCCCAGGGTCTAAAAGAATTAATTCGCGAACCCGATTTGGCTTTAGAGGTTTTCGCTACCGCGGCGGCGCTCGCAAAATACTCAACCGAATTCGAAGCGCTGCGTCGAGCACGCGTGGAAATTGTCGAAGTCAGCGAAGACGTCTTAGACAAAATGGCCGACACTCAAAACCCCCAGGGTGTGGTTGCCGTGCTAAAGCAATTAGATGCAGAACTTTCCGACCTGTTGGCCACTTCGCCAAACTTGGTCGCAGTGCTGGAACAAGTTCGTGATCCAGGAAACGCTGGAACCGTTATTCGCGCGGCTGATGCTGCTGGCGCAGACGGAGTTGTTCTAACCAAAGAGTCAGTTGACCTATACAACTCCAAGTTGGTTCGTTCAACCGCAGGGTCACTGTTGAATGTCCCCACAGTTGCAGAAGTTGATCCCCAAGAGATGTTAGAAGCCCTCAAAGCTGCGGGCATGCAAATCTATGTTGCTGATGCGGGGGGAGATGTGCTGACAGATATCCCAAGCGAGGAACTGGCAAAACCCACCGCTTGGGTTTTTGGTAATGAAGCCCACGGAGTTTCGGAATTGGCCAAGGAACTCTCCGATCGAGTAGTGGCGTTGCCCATCTACGGGTCAGCGGAATCACTTAACTTGGCCACTGCGGCCTCCGTTTGCCTGTATGCCTCCGCCTTTGCCCAGAGGGCTACTCACTAAACTTGTTCGAGTGTCCATAGAACTAAGCCCAGAATCGATTGCCAATGTGCAATCGCAGGCTGAGGCTGCCATTTTGGGCGCGAAGACCCTGGATGAACTGAAAGCCCTGAAGTCCTCGATTGTGGGGGATGGTTCACCTATCGCGAAGCTCTATTC
>JBEEIU010000069.1:0-6144 GCA_041169705.1 Actinomycetota bacterium | reverse complement strand
GCAGAGATTCAATATTCAGTTCCTTGCAACCACCGATGACCCGGCTGACTCTCTAGAACATCACGCAGCAATCAACGCAGACCCAAGTTTCCCAACGAGAGTGGCCCCAACTTTTAGGCCAGATTTCTACATCGATCCAAATTCAGACAATTGGATCGAAAGAGTCAAAAATATCTGTGCTCTAACTGACCAAGAAGTTTCACACTCAGGTTTACTTCGTGCGTTAGAGATTCGCAGGGGATATTTCAAACTCCACGGTGCAGTTTCAGTAGACATTGGTGCAAAGACCGCCTTCACTACAAAGCTAGACTGTGCGCAAGCGCAGGCTATTTTTGATTTAGCCTGCAATGGCAAACTTTCCGAATCAGACGCAGAGCTATATCGCGGAAACATGATTACCGAAATGGCAAGGATGTCTTGTGAAGATGGACTTGTCATAACGCTTCACGTTGGAGTCTTCAGAAATCATTCTCCTCAGACGTTAAAGAATTTTGGCCGCGACACCGGACACGATATTCCAATCAAGGCGGAGTTCACTCACAACCTCAAGCCGCTACTCGATTTGTATGGACTCAATCCGAATCTGAACTTGATTCTTTTCAGTCTGGATGAATCAACTTGGTCTCGCGAGGTTGCTCCGCTCGCAGGTTTCTATCCAAGTGTGTTTATTGGCGCCCCATGGTGGTTCTTGGATGCGCCAGATGCAGCAACTAGATTCCGTGAGGCAACCATTGAAGTTGCTGGTTTCTACCGGGGATCAGGTTTCATCGACGACACCAGGGCTTTTCTTTCGATTCCAGCAAGACACGACATGGCTCGTCGAGTTGACAGCGCATTCCTTGCAAAGCTTGTTACTCAAGGCCGGATCTCCCAAGAAATTGCAGAAAAGATTTCAGTTGATTTAGTTACCAAAATTCCTAGTCGAGCGTTCAAACTATGACCGAGCGAATAGTCCACATTGGCCTTGGCGCCTTCTTTAGGGCCCATCAGGCTTGGTATACCCAGCACAGCAGCGAACCAAATGAATGGCAAATTGTCGCTTACACCGGTCGTTCACCGCAAGCTGCAGACGAACTCAACGCACAGGGTTGCGATTACACACTTATTGAACGCGGTGTCGACGGGGATCGCCTGGAAAAGATAACCGTGATTTCGAGAGCAGTTCCAGGCTCAGACATCGAGGATTTTTTGGCAACGATGGCGAAGCCAGAAATCGCAATCGTCACGCTGACCATTACAGAGGCGGCATACCTAACCAATGAGAGCGATTTGGAAGCATCAGCGCTTGGAAGACTCGCATTGGGATTAGAAGCTCGAAGATTAGCCGGTGGATTTCCAATTGCGGTGGTCCCATGCGACAACATGCCTGACAATGCAGAAGTTATCCACCGAGCACTAAGCAAGCTAGGCGCTTCGCTTGGAAAAGAATTCATTGATTACTTAGATAGCAAAGTTAGTTTTGTTTCAACATCGATTGATCGAATCACACCAAAGACCACCAAGTCAGACATTGAGTCACTCAAGCTCAGCGGCATCGAAGACAACTCACCTGTTGTTACTGAAAGTTTTAGTGACTGGATTCTTTCAGGCGAGTTTCCTGCAGGCAGACCAGACTGGGAAAAGGCCGGGGCTAAGTTTGTTTCAAACATCACAGCTTTTGAAAATCGCAAACTTTGGCTACTGAATGGCTCACACACTTTGCTCGCATCACTTGGTCAGTTGCGTGGTCACGAAACAGTGGCCCAAGCAATCTCAGACCCAGTCTGCAGAAACGCAGTAGAAGAGTTGTGGGATAGCGCTGAAAACAATCTCACCGAACCCGGCCTAGACATTTCTGCCTATCGCGCCGCATTGATTGCAAGATTTGAAAATCCAAGGATTGAGCACCGCCTTGCTCAAATAGTTCAGGACAGCTCAATAAAGCTTTCGGTTCGCATTGCTCCCGTGGCCAACTCGGAGCTAAGTCACGGCCGTGTTCCAGCAGCTGCCGCAACCGCTTTTGCTGCTTGGATTCTCTTGGCTATGAAAGGTCCAGTCACAGACCAAAAAGCTTCGCTAATTTCTCAAGCATTGTCAGGGGCAGACCCCGTGCGGAGCATGATTGAGGTTGTAAGTGAAGAGCTTGCAAGCGAAGCGGATTTTGTTGAAGCAGTGCGCGAGGAAGTAAAAGAATTGCAGACAATGCTCGATTCCAACCGGGTCGTCGAGCCTGCGGTGATGAACAACTAAAGAAGACAGGTAGAAAATTGCTAAAGCCAAAACAGACAACTGCTCGAGAACTCATTTCCCTAGACGGGATCTGGGATTTCAAGGTGGATTTCAAGGACCAGGGACTAAGTGAGAACTGGGCCAGCAAGAAGCTAGACACCGATCTCGACGTTGCGGTGCCAGCGAGCTACAACGAGCTGTTTACCTCTCGAGAGATTCGTGAGCACGTTGGTTGGGTTTGGTACCAAAGGACCATTTCGGTGCCGAAAGGCTGGGACCAGCGCGCTTTCGTGCGCGTTGACGCCGCCACTCATGAGGGCAAGATCTTCGTGAACGGCAAGGAGCTAGCCCACCACGTGGGTGGCTACATGCCCTTCGAAGTTGAGATCACGGACCTTGTAAAGCCAGGCACTCAGGCGCTTCTTACTATTGCAGTTAGCAACGTGCTGACCAACGAAACCGTCCCGCCTGGACTTGTGCAGGTGGCCGAATCTGGTCGCAAAGAACAGCACTACTACCACGACTTCTTTAACTATGCAGGTCTAGCCAGGTCTGTCTCGCTTTACTCCAGACCAAAGGTTTCAATCGAAGACATCACCGTCGTTACCGACTTTGAGGGAACAACTGGGAAGGTCCACTTCGAGGTGGAAACCAGCTCCGCAGCAGACGTCTCAGTTGAACTATTGGACAAGGCTGGAAAGTCAGTCGCGAAGGGAAGCGGGAACTCAGGCGTGCTTGAGGTTCCAAACGTCAAGCTTTGGCAGCCAGGCGAGGGCTATCTCTACCAGCTAGTTGTGAAGAGCGAAGCTGCAGGTTCGGACGCGGACCACTACGAACTGCCGGTTGGAGTCAGGACCATCAAGGTATCTGGAACCGACATTCTGGTAAATGGCAAGCCAATCTACCTGACCGGTTTTGGAATGCACGAGGACCATGTCGTCAAGGGCAAGGGCCACGACAACGCATTCATGGTCAACGACTTCGAACTCCTGAAATGGGTTGGCGCGAACTCATTCCGCACCTCGCACTACCCATACGCCGAGGAAGTCATGGATTACGCGGACAAGCACGGAATTCTCGTGATTGATGAAACCGCCGCTGTTGGAATGAACACCGGACTGGCTTCTGGGATTTTTGGCAACGAGCCAAGACTCACCTTCACCCCAGACAACGTAAACGCTGCTTCACAAGCGGCGCTTGCTTCGCAAATTCGTGAACTGATTGCTCGAGACAAAAACCACCCGAGCGTTATCGCTTGGTCAATCACAAACGAGCCAGCGAGCCAAGAGCCTGGAGCAGACGAGTACTTTGCTCCGCTGTTCAAGTTAGCTAAAGAACTTGATCCAACTAGACCAGTAACTTATGTGAACGTGATGCTTGCTCCTTACGCGGACTGCAAGATTGCAAAGTACGCGGACTTTATCTGTTTGAACCGCTACTACGGATGGTATGTCAACCACAATGACTTGGATTCAGCGATTGCGGGCTACAAGAAGGAAATCAAGGGCTGGGTTGAAACTTACAAAGTTCCGCTAGTTATCACCGAATACGGTGCCGACACAATGGCTGGCGCTCACTCAATCCACGACCTGCCATGGAGCGAGGAGTATCAGGTTGCATTCCTAAAGGCAAGCCACGAAGTTCACGACAGTTACAAAGAGATTGTTGGCGAACACGTATGGAACTTTGCTGACTTCCAAACCAAACCTGGAATCTTCCGTGTGCTTGGAAACAAGAAGGGCACCTTCACAAGAGACAGACAGCCCAAGGCTGCCGCTCACGAATTGCGTGCTCGCTGGACAAAACTGAACAACTCAAAACCAAAGAAGTAGGAAACCATGGATAAAGATATGAGAATCGCAAAAGCCGAGGTTTTTGTTCACTCTCCGGGTAGAAACTTTGTGACTCTAAAGGTGACTACCGAGGGAGGTCTCGTCGGTTATGGCGATGCCACCGTAAACGGTAGAGAACTCTCGGTTGCAAGTTACTTGCGCGATCACCTAGCTCCGATGCTGATTGGGCGTGACGCACACAACATTGAGGACACCTGGCAGTACTTCTACAGAGGCTCCTACTGGCGCCGTGGCCCCATCACCATGACCGCAATTGCCGCTATTGATATGGCCCTTTGGGACATCAAGGCCAAAGCAGCCGGCATGCCGCTTTACCAATTGCTGGGCGGAAGAAGCCGTGAAGGCTGCCTCGCATATGGTCACGCTTCTGGTCGAGAGATTCCAGAGATCCTGGACTCTGTTCGCGAGCACATGGAAAAGGGCTACCGAGCAATTCGAATTCAGTCGGCAATCCCTGGTTTGAACTCTGTATACGGTGTAGCTGCTTCGGCGAATGCTTCAGCGGGTTCTGGTTCGGGCAAGGGCGCTTCCTCTGCTCGTTATGACTATGAACCAGCACGCCGTTCTACTGTTCCAGTGGAAGAGGAGTGGGACACCCGTGCGTACCTGAACTACATCCCCAAGGTATTCGAGGCCGTCAGAAATGAATTTGGCCCAGAGCTTCCGCTTCTGCATGATGCTCACCATCGACTTACACCAATTCAGGCTGCGAGACTCGGTAAATCACTGGAACCTTACGATCTGTTCTGGCTAGAGGATGTCACTCCCGCGGAGAACACTGATGCATTCCGAAGAATTCGTGAGCACACCACCACACCTTTGGCAGTTGGCGAAATCTTCAACACCATTTACGACTACAAGGACCTATTCGAAGAGCAGTTGATTGACTATGTCCGAAGCCCTGTCAGTCACGGAGGTGGAATTACTCCTCTGAAGAAGATCTTTGATTACGCAGCTGTCTATCAAATAAAGTCTGGCGTTCACGGACCAACAGATGTTTCTCCAATTGGTCACGCAGCTTCATTGCACCTAGGTATTGCGATTCACAATTACGGAATCTCGGAGTACATGCAGCACTCCCCAGACACCAATGATGTGTTCCAGCCGCAATACACCTTCACTGATGGTTTGATCAGACCTTCGGATGCACCGGGACTTGGAATCAGTTACGACGAGAAGCTAGCTTCTCAGTTTGAATACGAAGCCGCTTACCTGCCAGTCAATCGCTTGAAGATTGACGGCACCATGCACGACTGGTAAAAATGACCGCTGTTACACACCCAGATACCCCCAGACGAATAGTCGTCATGGGGGTGTCCGGTTGTGGCAAGAGTAGCGTCGGGCAGCTTTTAGCAAAGCCAACGGGATTGCAGTTCAAAGATGGAGATGATCTCCACCCGCAGGCCAATAAAGACAAAATGGCAAACGGAATTCCGCTCACCGACGAAGACCGCTGGCCCTGGCTTGATCTAGTTGGTTGCACGCTATCTCTTCCCGGAGGGGCGATTGTTGCCTGTTCTGCTTTGAAGAAGGAATACCGCGATCGCATTAGGCGATTGGCGCCAGACGCTGTGTTTGTTCATCTTGTTGGCTCAGAGGACCTTTTGATGGAGCGGCTGACCAACAGGAAAAAGCACTTTATGCCGCCTAGCCTGCTCAAGTCCCAGCTTGCAACCCTGGAGCCACTAGAAATTTCTGAGATGGGTCAGGAGTTTGACATTCAGGCGACTCCAGAAGAGCTGACCAAGGACATCTTGGCTTGGCTACTAACCGTGAAAGACTTGACTCCTTCTAGATAGAAAGGCTTGGTGGGCATGACAACTCAACCCTCGAAGCCTGAAGATTTGGACCAGATTCCCTACCCTGACGAAGCCTTTAATACCTGGGGAGCATCGGCGCTTGGGATGGACCCCTTAGAAGCCTCATTTACATCAAAGCCCTACGCCCCAGTCAGGCCGCATGTTCCCTTTTATAGGTTCCTGGCATACCCGGACATTCTCGACCTAAGAAAAGCGGGCTATGAGATTGACCGGTTCATACCCTTGTTTGACCAACTGGAAGACGTTAGATACCGACAAGCACT
>JBEEIU010000068.1:0-5793 GCA_041169705.1 Actinomycetota bacterium | reverse complement strand
GGTGCGGGACACGGTGAGTTATGCCAAGCAGGTCGCCTCCGATGAACTTGCCGCGATTATCGATAATCCAGTGGTTTTGGAAAATGGGGAAGTAACTTCCAACGGCAACTTCCATGGCGCCCCGGTTGCCTACGTGTTGGATTTCTTAGCTATTGCTGCAACCGATCTTGGCTCAATTTCGGAGCGTAGAACCGATCGCTTTCTAGATGTTTCAAGAAATCGTGGATTGAATCACTTTCTAGCCCATGACCCCGGAGTGGATTCAGGGCTGATGATTGCGCAATACACTCAGGCCGCTCTGGTCTCTGAAAACAAAAGACTTGCGGTTCCCGCTTCAGTCGACTCCATTCCATCCTCTGCAATGCAAGAAGATCACGTTTCAATGGGTTGGCATGCTGCGAGAAAACTGCGCAAGGTTATCGACAACCTCCGGAGAATTATTGCCATTGAACTTGTGGCGGCTGCGAGGGGAGTTGAAATGAGGGCGCCCCTCAGACCTGCACCAATCACCGGGGAATTGATTTCTATTTTGCGTCAGCGCGTTCCAGGCTTTGGTCCCGATCGAGACCTTTCGCCAGAACTAGAAGCTGCATACGAGCTACTGATTCAGAAGTAAAGCAAAAGGCCCCGGTTTCCCGAGGCCTTTTGTCTAACTTGAAGTTATTTACTTCTTAGCACCAATTCCCTTGGCAACTAGAACCAGAGCCGCAGTAACTACGGTACCGATTGCAATTGCTAGGACGTAGGTTAGCCAGTTGCTCACTAGTGGGAATACGAAGATTCCACCGTGAGGAGCGCGTAGCTCGTTACCGAATAGTGCAACTAGTGCACCGGTAACACCGGAACCAATCATGATTGATGGGATAACACGTGCTGGGTCAGCAGCAGCGAAAGGAATTGCACCCTCAGAGATGAAGGATGCACCTAGTAGCCATGCAGCCTTACCGTTCTCCTGCTCTGACTCGGTGAATGCGCTCTTACGTAGGTTGGTAGCTAGTGCTAGACCTAGTGGAGGAGTCATACCTGCAGCCATAACAATCGCCATGATCTGGAACTCGGTTGCGGATGCAGCAGCACCTGCAGAAGCTAGACCAGTAACAGCGAAGGTGTAAGCAACCTTGTTAACAGGGCCACCCATGTCGAAGGCCATCATCAGACCAAGGATCAGACCTAGTACTGCAAGTGCACCACCAGAGAGACCGTTTAGCCAAGAAGTTAGACCGTTGACTAGACCAGAGATTGGAGCCTTTAGAACAAGGACCATCACTAGACCAGTGATTAGTGTGCCGAGTAGTGGGATAACCACAACTGGCATGATTGGACGAATCCAGTTCGGTACCGACCAGCGGCTAATCCATAGCGCTACGAAACCAGCTAGTAGACCACCAAGGATTGCTCCAAGGAATCCGGTACCAGTTCCCAGTGGGTTTCCGTCTAGGCCGGTTGCAAGTGCACCAGCAACGAAACCTGGAACTAGACCAGGGCGGTCAGCGATTGCGAACGCGATGTATGCAGCTAGTACTGGCACGAAGAAAGCAAATGCTGCTTTTCCGAACCAGAAGATTACGAATGCCCAGAAACCGATGTTCAAGACATCGTAGTCTCCAGCAATTTGCATCTTCTCTGCGTCGTAGGCGTGAATACCGTCAGTTCCAAACCCGATTGCACCGAGTAGGAATCCGAGGGCGATGAGAATACCTCCCGCGGCTACGAATGGGATCATGTAAGAAACACCAGTCATCAGCCAATTTCTGATGCGTGCTCCTGTACTTACTTCACTCACTTATGGGCCTCCTATAGCTCCATTGCTGTGTCCCGAGATGCTGTTTGCATCCCAAGTTTTATTTTTTGCCAAACAGGCCTCCGAAGAGGCCACCCTTCTTCTGAGTTGGTTCAGAGGAAGAATTCTTTGGTGCGGCTGGCTTTGCTTCGCCAACCTTTGGAAGAGAGCCATCTGCTACACCAGCAACTGCTTTTTCAACAAGCGCTGTTGCGCCCGACATTGCTTTTGCAACTGGAACTTGGATGTATGGCTTTCCGTTAAATCTTTCGCGACCGTTTACCTCGAGATCAACACCGAAGATTGCAAAGTCAGCGGCATCGATGATTTCTTGCTTGAGTGGGTTCGACCCAGCCGAGCCTTGGGTTTCAACCCAAATCTCGTGACCGAGTTTCTTTGCAGCTTGCTCGAGAGCTTCCGCTGCCATATAGGTGTGAGCGATGCCTGTGATGCAAGAAGTGACCGCAACAATCTTTGCCATTATTTCTGAACCTCTCTGGTAACGATTTCTGCAATAGCTGCGGCAGAAGTTTCCGCACGCAGTTTGTCTCTAAATTCCTCGTGCATGATCTTTCGAGCAAGTGAGGCGAGAATTTCTAGGTGAGTGTTTTCACCACTTTTTGGTGCCGCGATCAAGAAGATCAGGTGTGATGCGCCGTCATCGGCACCAAAATCGATTCCTTTTGAAGTAGTTGCAACTGCGACCGAAGGAACGGTAACTAAATCACTTTGCGCGTGTGGAATTGCAACGCCACCTTCGATGCCGGTTGGGAAGTGTTCTTCTCTAGCAGCTACGGCTTCGAGGTATTCATCAAGTCCGGTTAGTCGACCGTCGGCTACAAGTTTTTCTGCCAAAAGACGAACCGCTTCTTCTTTGCTGTTTGCTTGGATTTCAATTTCGACAATCTCGGCGGTTGTAATAGGTCTAGTCATTTAGCACTTGGTGGAACCCGAAGGTCCTCACCCTGTCCCCTTCCCTGGAAACGCTTGCAGAAAAACTTGTGTTCAATTTACCCAGAGGTTTATCAGGGAATATGCTCATTTCGCCAAAATACGAACAAAATTAGCCAATTGCTTTTGTGGGAAATCTACAAAACATGCCCCCATAAAGGGGACTGGGCCGACCTAAGGCGCTTTTACCGGGCTGCGCAGCGCGGCGACGATTAGGGGGATTTGCAACGGTAACCTCGCCCAGGCGGCAATGACCAACCACAAGTCCTCAGAGCCAATCACTTCGAAGGCGTACCACCAGTTTGCTGGCCATACCCCAATCAGGGTCAAAATCGTCAAAAATGGTGCCCATTTTGCGCCGAAGAGTAGGCCAATTGCCGCGACTAACTCGAAAACCCCAGAAATGATCACTAATTCAGTGCCGAAGGGTAGCCAGCTTGGCATCAGCCACATGAACCCGGCCGGGTTCACCAGGTGCAGGACTCCACTTAGAAGGAATGCCCCAATAACAATCCAGCTACCGACCGAACGCTTGAGAATCAATGCTTGGCCAGCCAAATCACCAGCGAATCAACCCACTTCCTCGGAAGTGCATAGAAGACAATTTTGAGAGCGCGAACGTCCCAGGATGCGGGGTATATCGCTCGCGGGTTGCGCTTTGTGGCAGCCTTCTCCAATGCTCGGACCACCTTTTTGGGGCCAGAGGAGATCTTGTACATGCCACCGAGCCACTTATCAAAACCGCGCATTACCTGGTCGTAATCGCTGATCCACCTTGTGGCCTGCATGTGGGCAAACGCAACATCTCCAAAGCCGGTCTTCACTGTTCCAGGCTCCACAACAGATACCTGAATTCCCAGATCCCTAACCTCATGGCGGAGTGCATTTGCTACTGCGCGCACCACGTGCTTGGTTGCCGCATACCAACCAAGACCCGCAAGAGAAACGTGGGCAACAACAGAGGCCGTGATAACGATTCGGCCCGAACGCTGAGCGCGCATCTGGGGTAGGGATGCTCTGATGCAGCGCTCTACTCCGAACACGTTCACCTCAAACATGTTGCGAACAGTCTCCGAGGAGGCCTCCTCAATAGAGGAGAAACCGCCATAGCCGGCATTGGCAACCATTAGGTCCAGTTGGCCCTCTTGCTCAATCACATAATTGACTCCGCCATACACCTGATCGTCACGTGTGACATCCATCTCCAAGGTCTTAATCTCTTGTCCGCGAAGTCTTTCCAGCCCCTCAAGGTTTCGATCTGCGCCGTAGACCACCCAGCCGCGCTGTTTGAGTCTCAGACTCAGTTCATAGCCAAAACCAGATGCTGCTCCTGTGATGATTGCAACTTGCTTCATGACTGAATTCAACCACTGATTCTCTGCTCTACCTAGCTCCAGTCGAAGTTTCCTTTGGAGCTTGAGACCGTGCGAGAATATTCCAATGACCTCACACACTTCAGTAGCAACTCTGCACACCAACCACGGCGCCATCAAAGTAAACCTTTTCGGGCTTCATGCTCCGAAGACCGTTGCAAACTTTGAGGGATTGGCAACCGGATCAATCGAGTGGAAGGACCCTCGGACCGGTGCAACTCAGACTGGCAAGCCGCTATACAACGGAGTAATTTTCCACCGCGTAATCGAAGGCTTCATGATCCAGGGCGGAGACCCAACCGGCACCGGTATGGGTGGTCCTGGCTACCAGTTCGGTGACGAGATTCACTCAGAACTTACCTTTGCCGAACCTTACAAACTTGCGATGGCAAATGCAGGTCCTGGAACCAACGGTTCGCAATTCTTTATCACCGTTGCCCCAACCACTTGGTTGCACGGTAAGCACACCATTTTCGGTGACGTCGTTGATGAAGTGAGTCGCAAGGTTGTCGACAAGATTGCGTCTGTTGCAACCGATGGTCGCGACCGCCCGATGGACGATGTGATTATCGAATCAATCACCATTGAAACTATCTAAATGGCATTTAGGCTGCGCCGAACCACTGCACCAATTACCTACGCGCTGCTGGCAATAAATGTTCTGATTTGGTTGGGACAGATATCCCCCTTCGGATATCTGTTCACCAATCAAATGTTTTACGCGCCTCTATTCACACCGTTTGAGCCATGGCGCATGCTCACTTCAGGTTTTGTTCACGACTGGACTTCACCTTTTCACATACTCCTGAACAGCTATGCGATTTGGATTTTCGGCCGGCTACTCGAGCCAATGCTTGGGCCAGTTCGTTATCTCCTCACATACCTAACCTCAATAGTTGGTGGTTCGGTTGCAGTGCTCTGGCTTTCAAATCCGCAAGCACCGGTGGTCGGTGCATCCGGGGGACTGTTTGGGTTGATGGGCGCTTACTTCATCGTGATGAGCAAGATCGGTGGCAACACTTCACAGATATTTGCTCTTATCGCAATCAATCTGAGCATGGGATTTTTTGTTTCTGGAATATCTTGGGAAGGTCACCTCGGAGGTTTGGCGACAGGGTTACTGATGTCCCTGGCCTACACCTCAAATAGAGATCCGAAAGCGTGGCTTTCGCGAGGGCTTGCTGTGTTTGCGGTTTGGGGAGTGCTTGCTATCGCAACATTCTTGCGATTGGAAACTTTGTTCTAGTTATTTCCACTTGGTGGTCATTACAAACCCCACCATGGCAATTCCAAAACCAATCAAAATGTTCCAGTTTCCTAGGTCCAGGAATGCTGCCGAACCCAGTGGGTAACGTGCGCTGGAAATATAAAAGGTCAAGATCCAGATCAGACCCGCAATCATGAAGCCAAACATTGTGGCCTTGTACCAGGTCGGGTTCTCGCCCTCTTCGGCGTCGGTAACGACAACTGGGCGAGGTGCTTCTGCTGACTTAGTCTTGCGTCTTGAGGATTCAGGCATGCCAAGAAGTTTACAAGCCCATTCCCCAACCGTCAGCCCGAATAAGCTATTGGGACCATGGTCCGCATCCTCGTCTTAGACAACTACGACAGCTTTGTCTATACCCTGAACGGGTATCTCAGGCAGCTGGGCGCCGAGACCGAGGTGATTCGAAACGATGCCATTTCAGA
>JBEEIU010000067.1:0-2797 GCA_041169705.1 Actinomycetota bacterium | reverse complement strand
TGATTGCCCTCGCGACCCTTTGACCCTGACCTGCTTTACCGGTCCAGACACCGGCAGCCAAGCCGTAGCGTGTGGAGTTTGCCAGCTCGATTGCATCAGACTCAGAGTCAAAAGTCGTCACCGAAATCACCGGTCCGAAAATTTCTTCCTGGTGGATAGAGTGTTCGAAATCTAATCCGTCAACGATTGTTGGTTTTAGGAAAAAGCCCTCATCTGTGGTCAGAGTTCCGGCATTGAAAATCTCCGCGCCATCCGACTTAGCCGCATCCAGTGTGGCTTGAATCTTCTCTTTTTGCGAAGCACTAATGATTGGTCCCATTTGACTGTGAGGATTCAGCGAGTGTCCCAGATTGTAGTTCTGAGTGAAATCTAAAAGTGCGCCAAGGAACCGCTCTTTCAAGCTCCTCTGAATCAATAGGCGGCTACCGGCAACACAGACCTGCCCGGAGTTGGTCCAGATTCCTCTTGCGACTCCCTCGACTGCTTTCTCCAAATCGGCCGATTCAAAAACAACTTGGGGGCTCTTTCCGCCCAACTCGAGGCTGACCTTCGTAATGTTGTTCGCGGCGACGGACATAATTGCGCGACCGGTTTTTGTGGAACCAGTGAAGGCGACCTTATCGAGAACAGGATTTGCTACTAGATCAGCTCCTGTCTTTCCTGCTCCGAGCAGAACCGTTACTACTCCGCTTGGAACTCCCGCTTCCTCACACAACTGTGCGAAATAAATTGTCGATAGGGGCGCGAGTTCCGACGGCTTTGCAACAAATGAATTTCCAAACGCCAAGGCAGGCGCGAGCTTGTACATAAGAATCGGAAGTGGGTAATTCCATGGAGTGATTGCGGCGCAAACACCAACCGGACCCCTTAGCGTATTTGCGGCCAAACCTGTCGGTGTCGCAATTGATTGTCCAGTGACTTTATTGCACCACCCCCCGTAGTAACGCAGTACAGTCGCCACTTCCTGTATATCGAACTCCGCCTCAGCAAGGGGCTTACCGGTATCCAGGGCCTCTACGGTTGATAGGAAACTGAAGTCTCGCTCCACCAAATCCGCCAGGCGCAAGAGGACCCTCTCGCGATTGTCTGGATTTTCGTTTCGCCACACGCCGCTCTCGAACACTTGGCGCGAATTGTTAACCGCCCGAGCAACATCCTTAGAATTTGAGACCGGTAATGTGACCAGTTTCCTGGCCGTGCCTGGATCTAGGACATCGAAGGATTCGTCGGGCGATATTAAGACGTTCTTAGAAAACCCATTGCCGGATTCCAAACCTGACGTCCATGACGTGATCTGCTCTGGGATCTCTGGTTTGGCGGACATCAGTTAGCCCCAACTCACATTTATGTACTTCGTCTCGAGGAATTCTAAGATGCCGTGCCTTCCGCCCTCTCGCCCGAGACCTGATTGTTTCACGCCACCAAATGGAGCTGCCGGATCAGAGAAAATGCCCGTGTTGATTCCGACCATTCCAACCTCTAGTGCCTCCGCGATGCGCATGGCGCGCGACAAATCTTTGGTATGGATGTAGGAGCCAAGTCCAACATCAACTGCGTTGGCCATTGCAATTGCTTGTTCATCTGTATCGAAGATCACGACCGGAGCGATGGGGCCAAAAATCTCTTGCTTGAGAATCTCGGCATCCGGAGAGACATCGGTGAGAACAGTGGGCAAAAAGTAATAGCCCTCCTCGGAACCCTTGGTTCCACCTGTGACAACTTTCGCACCAGCGGCTACGGCATCGGAGAGGAGTTGCTCCATGCCATTTAGGGCGGTTGCGCTTGCGAGCGGTCCGACCTGAGTCTCTGGACGAAGGCCATTGCCAATGTGCAGGGATTCCATTTTTCTAGCGAATTTTGTCAAGAATTCCTGCTCCACCGAACGGTGCACCAAGAAGCGGTTAGCCGCGGTGCAGGCTTCTGCGTTGTGTCGCATCTTTGCCACCATCGCACTGTCCACATCCTGCTCAATATCGGCGTCTTCCAAAACAATGAAAGGGGCATTCCCGCCCAGTTCCATCGAGCAACGCAATACTCGATCTACTGCTTTGCGCATGAGCAGTTGTCCGACCCGAGTCGAACCAGTAAAGGAAATCGTTCGCACTGCGCTGTCGCGAATCAACTCCGAAACCACATCATTGTTCTGGGTTGGAATGATGTTCACCACACCCTCGGGCACTCCCGCATCTATCAATAGTTGCCCTAGGTAAAGAGCAGTAAAAGCGGTATTGCTTGCGGGCTTGATGACCGCGGTGCATCCGGCAGCAAGTGCAGGTGCAATTTTGCGAGTAATCATTGCCGCCGGAAGATTCCACGGGGCAATAAGTAGTGCCACCCCGATTGGCTCGGAAAGTTCGATTATTTTTCTTCCGGTCACGGGTGCGGTTGTGACATGGCCAGGCAATCGGACCGCTTCTTCGGCAAACCATCTAAAAAACTCTGCAGCGTAGAGAACTTCCGCAAGTGCCTCTGATTTTGGTTTTCCATTTTCAAGAACAATCAAATCCGCGATGGTGTCCCTATTTTCAATCATCAGCTCGAAACTACGCCTGAGAATCTCGGCCTTAGATCTGGGAGTTGTTTTTCTCCAGGAATCAAATGCGTCGTGTGCAGCTTTGGCTGCAGACAGCCCGTCTTCGATCGTCGCAGAGGATACGTGTCCGAGAACTGATTTGTTGGCGGGATTCTCAACTGCAAATGTTGCACTGTCACTGGCGTTGCGCCAGTGTCCCCCTATGAGGAGTTGATTTGGAAGTTTCGCGAAGTCGATTGTCACTTGAGCTTCACCCCTGCAATT
>JBEEIU010000066.1:0-8680 GCA_041169705.1 Actinomycetota bacterium | reverse complement strand
AAAGTCGACGAAGGTGCGCAAGCGCTGAAGTCTCGTCTAGAGGAGATTTGCGGTGAGGTTGACGCTGCAATCGCTGAGGGTGCGACGTTCATTATTTTGTCTGACCGCGATTCTCACTCCGATGCAGCTCCAATTCCTTCACTGCTTTCGCTTTCGACTGTTCAGCATCACCTGGTTAGAAACACCACCAGAACCATGGCGGGAATTCTGGTCGAGTGCGGTGATGCAAGAGACGTTCACCATGTGTCGACACTTATTGGTTATGGAGCATCGGCCGTAAATCCTTACCTTGCTCTTGAGTCAGCTGAGGACTTGGTAACCCGCGGTGTTGTTACAACCGTGAGCGCTGAGCAGGCCAACAAGAACATGGTTAAGGCATTGGGTAAGGGAATTCTCAAAGTCATGTCGAAGATGGGAATCTCGACCGTCTCCTCTTACGCAGGGGCCCAGTGTTTTGAGGCCATTGGTTTGGCACAGGATTTCGTGGACCAGTATTTCACCGGCACCACAACCAAACTGGGTGGTGTGGGTCTGGAGATAATCCACCAAGAGATTGCAAAGCGTCACGAGGCTGCCTACCCAACTGAGGGCGCGAGCTCAGTTCATCTTCCACTCGAAGTTGGCGGGGAGCTCAAGTGGCGCCGAGAGGGCCCACCTCACCTTTTCAATCCGGAAACAGTATTCAAACTTCAGCACTCAACACGCGAACGCAGATACGACATTTTCAAGCAATACACCAAGGCCATTGATGATCAGTCCGAAAGATTGATGACACTGCGGGGACTCTTCAAATTCAACGAGGGCTTGCGAAAGCCGATTTCGATTGACGAAGTTGAGCCGATTAGCAATATTCTGAAGCGCTTTTCTACCGGAGCGATGTCAATGGGTTCAATTTCTCCTGAAGCTCATGAGACTTTGGCAATCGCAATGAACAGTATTGGTGCGAAGTCAAATACTGGTGAAGGTGGGGAGTCTCCCGAACGACTAGTAGATCCGAAACGTAGAAGTGCAATCAAACAGGTGGCTTCTGGACGTTTCGGTGTCACCTCGATGTACCTAACCCACGCAGATGACCTGCAAATCAAAATGGCTCAGGGGGCAAAGCCCGGTGAGGGCGGACAGCTTCCTCCAAACAAGGTTTACCCATGGATTGCAGAACTTCGCCACTCGACTCCTGGCGTAGGGCTTATTTCACCACCACCTCACCACGACATCTATTCGATTGAAGATCTAAAGCAGTTGATCTTTGACCTGAAGCGAGCAAATCGTCGAGCCCGTGTCCACGTAAAGCTAGTCAGCCAATTCGGTGTCGGAACCGTTGCCGCAGGAGTAGCAAAGGCCAAGGCCGATGTCGTACTAATCTCCGGCCACGATGGTGGGACAGGAGCAAGCCCACTCAACTCGCTAAAGCACGCCGGAACGCCCTGGGAGCTCGGCTTGGCCGAAGCTCAGCAAACACTGTTGCTCAATGGTTTACGGGACCGAATTACCGTTCAAGTAGACGGACAAATGAAGACCGGTCGCGATGTTTTGATTGCTGCTCTGCTTGGTGCGGAGGAGTACGGCTTTGCAACATCAGCGCTGGTGGTCGAGGGCTGCATTCTCATGCGTGTTTGTCACCTGGACACCTGCCCAGTGGGCGTGGCCACCCAGAACCCTGAGTTGCGCGCTCGCTTCACAGGCAAGGCTGAGCATGTAGTGAACTTCTTTGAGTTCATCGCTCAGGAAGTTAGAGAGCTCCTTGCCCAACTTGGTTTTAGGTCCCTCGAGGAAGCAATCGGACACGTTGAGATGCTCGATATCGACCGAGCCATCAAGCATTGGAAGGCAGATGGACTTGACCTGTCACCGATCTTTGCGGCCAAGGAACTTTCCGGCTCAAAGAATCTTAGGAAGACTCGTGATCAGGATCACGAACTTGAAAACCACTTTGACTGGCCACTGCTTGATTATTTCGAAGAATCGCTGAAGTCCAGTAAGCCTAGAGTTCTTGAGACACAGATCAACAACACTCACCAGGCAATCGGAACCATGCTCGGAAACGAAGTCACCCTGAGATATGGTTCACAAGGACTTCCAAATGACACGATCACCCTTAACCTCAAGGGATCTGCCGGTCAGTCTCTAGGTGCTTTCATTCCTCGTGGAATTTCAATAAACATCGAAGGTGACTGCAACGACTATGTCGCCAAGGGACTCTCGGGCGGAAAGATTTCCGTCCGACCACCAGCTGGAGCCGGGTTTGTGGCAAGTGAGAACGTTATCGCTGGAAACGTAATTGGATACGGTGCCACCTCGGGACAGATTTTCCTAAACGGTGTTGTAGGGGAGCGCTTCCTAGTAAGAAACTCGGGTGCTGAAGCGGTCGTAGAGGGCGTTGGAGACCATGCCTTGGAATACATGACCGGAGGTGTTGCGGTAATTCTTGGAAAGACCGGAATCAACCTTGGTGCAGGAATGTCCGGAGGAGTTGCCTACGTCTACAAGCTTTCTACTGCGAGGGTCAATAAGGAAGCACTGCAGAATAAAGAGATATCACTTGAACCTCTGACGGATTCCGATAAAGCAAAACTTCGTTCGCTAATCGAATCTCATGTTTCGTCAACTGGCAGTGGTCGCGGCGCACAAATACTGAAGGACTTTGATTCTGAGGTGGAAAGTTTCGTGAAGGTTCTCCCGAGTAATTTTGCCAAGGTCTTGGAAATTCAAGCCTGGGCTAATGATGAAGGTCTTGACCTTGCTGGAACTGAAGTTTGGCAAAAGATTCTGGAGGTGTCGCGTGGGTGATCCAAGAGGGTTTCTGAAACACACCGAACGAGAAACCGCCGCTCGAAGACCAGTTCCGGTTCGAATCATGGACTGGAAAGAGGTTTACGAGAGGCGCGATGGAGAGGTAATAAAAAAGCAGGCCTCTCGTTGCATGGATTGTGGAATTCCTTTCTGCCACCAGGGCTGCCCGCTTGGAAATCTGATTCCGGAATGGAATGATCTAACATTCCGCGGTTTCAGCCAGGAAGCTATTGACCGGCTTCACGCGACTAATAATTTTCCGGAGTTCACCGGACGGCTTTGCCCAGCACCTTGTGAGAGTGCTTGTGTACTTGGGATTAATCAACCGCCGGTAACCATCAAAGAAATTGAAGTTTCGATTATCGATCGGGCATTTGATGAGGGCTTAGTCAAGCCTTCGGTGCCAGATCGACTTACTAACAAAACAATCGCAGTTGTTGGTTCTGGGCCAGCTGGCCTTGCTGCTGCGCAGCAACTTACCCGAGCCGGTCACACCGTCGTTGTCTACGAACGCGATGATCGCATCGGAGGGCTACTCCGTTACGGCATTCCAGATTTCAAGATGGAGAAACAACACCTTGATCGCCGTCTGGAGCAGATGGAGGCCGAGGGCACCAGGTTCAAGACTGGAGTCAACGTTGGTGTAGACATCACCTGGGACGAAATCAAGAAACGATTTGATGCGGTTCTTATTGCAACTGGGGCAATGGTTCCCAGAGACATCGCTGTTCAAGGCAGAGACTTGCAGGGCGTTCACTTTGCAATGGAATACCTGACTCAGTCAAACAAAGCGGTCGCCGGTGATGCGGTTGAAAATCACATCACTGCTGAAGGAAAGCACGTAGTAATCCTTGGTGGTGGAGACACCGGAGCCGACTGTTTGGGAACTGCCACCAGGCAAGGTGCTCTTAGCGTCACGACTTTGGCTATTGGAAAGCGACCTCCAGAGGACAGAACGCCGGATATGCCATGGCCTACGGTTCCTAACGTCTTTGAGGTCGCCTCAGCCCATGAAGAATTCGGGGAGCGCAAATACCTCTCTTCAACCGTTGAATTCGTAGGAGAAAACGGGAAGTTAGTCGGAGTTAAGGTAGCGGAGACTGAATTCGTTGACGGAAAACGCCTTCCAAAGAAGGGCACCGAAAAAGTAATCCCTGCTGACCTAGTCTTTTTGGCCCTGGGGTTCTCCGGTCCTGAAACTTCAAACCTGGTCGGGCAAATGCAAGTCAGCTTGGATTCAAAGGGTAATGTTGACCGCGACGAAAAGTATCACGTGGGCGAGAGTATCTTTGTTGCCGGTGATGCTGGACGAGGCCAGAGCCTGATTGTGTGGGCTATCGCCGAGGGACGCGCCGCTGCTGCCGCGATTGATAAGCACCTCGAAGGTGAGACCGAGCTTCCATTCCCTGTGAAACCAAGTGATAGACCAATTTCGGTCTACAGCTAGTAATAAAGGAAATCAGTAATGAGACGCGCCAAAATCGTTGCGACCTTCGGGCCCGCGACCGCTTCATACGAAAACGCAAAAGCCGTAATTGAGGCAGGTGTTGACGTCGCAAGAATGAACCTCAGTCACGGAAGTTACGAGGTCCACGAAGGTGTATACGCAACCATCAGAAAGGCTGCTGAGGAGCTCAAGAAGCCAGTGGGAATCCTTGTCGACCTTCAAGGTCCAAAGATTCGCTTGGGAAAGTTTGCCGAAGAAAAGGTAATCCTGAACGAAGGTGACGTTTTCAAGATCACTATCGATGACATTCCAGGCACTAAAGAAATTTGCTCAACTACCTACAAGGGCCTGCCTGGAGATGTGAAGCCAGGAGATCAGCTTCTTATCGACGACGGCAAAATCGGTCTGCGTGCTACTGCAGTAGATAAGACCACAGTCACAACTGTCGTAGAAATTGGTGGGCCAGTTTCAAACAACAAGGGAATCAACTTGCCCGGTGTGGCAGTCAATGTCCCAGCGTTGAGTGAGAAGGACGAAGAAGATCTTCGCTGGGCTTTGAAGCTTGGCGCAGACATGATTGCGTTGAGCTTTGTTAGAAATGCGAAGGACATCGTAAGGGTCCATGAAATCATGGCTGAAGAAGGTCGCTTCATACCGACCATCGCAAAAATTGAGAAGCCTCAGGCCGTTGCAGCATTGGAAGAAATCATCGATGCCTTTGATGGCGTAATGGTTGCTCGCGGAGACCTTGGAGTTGAACTTCCGCTCGAGCAGGTTCCACTTGTTCAGAAACGTGCTGTCGAGCTGTCTCGCCGTTGGGCAAAACCGGTGATCGTTGCGACTCAAATGCTCGAAACGATGATCAGCTCTCCAAGACCGACTCGCGCAGAAGCGTCAGACGTCGCAAACGCGGTGCTCGATGGAGCTGATGCACTGATGCTTTCGGGAGAAACCTCAGTTGGTGAATTCCCTGTTGAGGTCGTTAAGACCATGGCTCGAATCATCGAATCAACGGAAGAGAATGGCTTGGAAAGAATCCCGGCGCTTGGCACAAAGCCACACACCCACTCGGGTGCGGTAGTGCTAGCAGCCTTGGAGATTGCCGAACTCTTGGGGTCCAAGTACGTATGTGTCTTTACCGAGTCGGGTGACACCCTGCGGAGAGTTTCTCGACTTCGCTCGAGGGTTCCAATTCTTGCCTTTACTCCAAGTGAGACTGTACGCCGCCGATTGGCCCTGGTTTGGGGAGCCAAGACTTTCATCGTGGACAAGGTCAAGCACACCGACGACATGATCAAGCAGGTGGACGAGTTGATGCTAGCTAACGGCCAGTGCCGGGTAGGCGATGAGGTAGTTATTGTTGCGGGATCTCCTCCGGGAATCCCCGGTTCCACGAACTCCTTGAGAGTGCATCGCGTCGGGGATGCAGTCCACGAGGCAGCGCCCGGATACGGGAAATAAGAGCTTAGAAAGTGAAAAAGCGGTGGAATTTCCACCGCTTTTTCTTTTGTGCCGGAAGTGGGATTTGAACCCACACGCCCTTTCGGACAAAGCATTTTGAGTGCTCCGCGTCTGCCGTTCCGCCATTCCGGCGCAGTAGAAGAGTCTAGTGGATGCCTAACAGTTGGTTATAGGGTAATTCCCATGACTGACTTGCGAATTCTCGTGGCTGAAGACGAAAGCCTGATCCGCATGGACGTTGTAGCAACATTGACCGAAGCTGGTTTTGAAGTCGTCGGTGAAGCCTCTGATGGCGAGGAGGCAGTCTCACTTGCCACATCGCTTGAACCAGATTTGGTTGTCATGGATATCAAGATGCCAAAAATGGATGGCATCTCAGCCGCCGAAAAAATTTCGGAACTCAAGATTCCCGTAGTGCTGCTCACAGCATTCAGTCAGTCTGATCTCGTCGCGAGAGCGGCAGAGGCTGGAGCCATGGCGTATGTGGTCAAGCCATTCAAGCCAAGCGATTTGCTCCCAGCTATTCAAATTGCAATCAGTCGTCATGAAGAACTGACCAGTCTTGAAAGTGAAATTGCTGATCTGTCGGAGCGACTTGAGACTCGAAAGCTAATGGACAGAGCAAAAGGTTTACTGCAGGGAAAGATGGGGCTTAGTGAACCGGATGCTTTTCGCTGGATTCAAAAGGCCTCGATGGACCGTCGCCTGACAATGGCTCAAGTAGCGAAAGCGGTAATCGACCAACTAGGGGAGAAGTAACTAAGGTTTCTCTCTAAGGAAATTTGTAATTCGAACAGTCGAAAGCAATTTCCCTTTTTCATCCGTCATCTTTATTTCGTGTGTTGTTAGTGATCTGCCCAGCTTTACCGCGGTGCAGGTCCCAGTGACAACACCTTCTGTAATTGAAGCGTGATGCGAGGCGTTGAGCTCAATCCCGACTGCATAGCCCCACGGGTGAGCATGAACGTTTGCCGCCATGGATCCGAGGCTCTCCGCCAAGACAACGTGGGCTCCACCATGCAGTACTCCAAGTGGTTGAGTGTTTCCACTGACTGGCATTGTTGCCACTGCTCGCTCTGCGCTCAATTCAAGCAGCTGGATCCCCATTTTTTCTGCCAGGTCACCCATGCCCCTGGTGGCTAAAAACGCGCGCGCTTGGTCCGAAGCGTTAGTCGGCTGATTAGACAAGGTGGCTCCTAAAGGCGAAGTAGGCTAGCGGATATGTCTGCTGACGAAAAGCCTACTCTGCTGCTAATTGATGGGCACTCCCTCGCTTTTCGTGCCTTCTTTGCACTTGCGCCGGAAAATTTCAAAAATGCTCAAGGCCAGCACACCAACGCCATCCACGGCTTTATCTCGATGATGCTCAACATTCTCGAAGTCCACAAACCAACCCACTTGTGTGTAGCGTTCGATGTATCTAGGGAATCTTTTAGGACTCAAGAACTCCCCGAATACAAAGGCACCAGAGGCGAGACTCCGGAGGAGTTTATTGGCCAAACCGAGTTGCTCGTCGAAGCTTTGGCGGCCATGCGTATCACCTCTGTTTCACGCGAGAACTATGAGGCAGATGACCTAATTGCCTCACTATCCGTAGCTGGAGAAGCAGCCGGGATGCGGGTTTATGTCGTCTCTGGAGATAGAGACACATTCCAACTAATCACCGATGAAGTAACAGTTCTTTACCCAATAAAGGGCGTTATGAACTTGGCAAAAATGGATGACGCTGCTGTCTACGAAAAATATGGTGTTCACGCGCAACAATACCCAGACCTAGCAGCGCTAGTGGGGGAGACCTCTGACAACCTAAAAGGAATTCCAGGGGTCGGACCCAAGACCGCTGCCAAGTGGCTTCAGGAATATGGAAGCCTCACTGAAATCTTGAAGAATGCAGACAAGATCTCGGGCAAGGTGGGCGAAAGCCTCCGGGAGTACCAAGAGCTGGCCGTAAGAAATCGAAGGCTGAATCACCTGCTGCGAGATTTAGAGTTCGATTTCTCTTTGGAAGATCTTCGACTTGGTTCAGTGGACGAGGTCGCCGTTAAGGAAATCTTTGCAAAGTTGAACTTCCGCACACTCTTAGCAAGAGTTCTAAAGCTCCGCGGAGTGAACGGAACTCAGCACAAAGTCATCAAGGCTAGCGTCGAGCACGAAGTTGTCGAAGTGTCCAGTAGTGAACCAACACCAACTATTGCTGTTGAGGCTCTCGCTGATCTCCCGACCGAGCCACCAGTCGCTCGTGTCGGCAGCACAAAAGACATCGGCAAACTTATCGAGACCGGAGGAGCTTTCATTAGTGCTGAGGTCTCTTTGGGCAAGTTGATTGGTCTTGGCGTTGCCACGATAGATGCGCGAGTTAATTGGGATGGCAAAGACAGCAAGGCACTCGAAGGCCTGTTGGCGCAGGGTGGTTTTGGCGCTTGGGATTCCAAGAACTTCAGGCGAAACTTGGCACAGTTGCAAATTGGAGAGATTACGAATGATCCTCTGCTGGCGGCTTACTTAATTGATCCAACTTCGAAAGAACTCTCACTGGACGCTCTACTGCGCACCCATGCAGGAATTGACGTAGAACGAGCAGACCAAAACCAGTTGCTGGTTGATTCTGACCCTTCGCTGGATGCTTGGGTGGCAGCCTGCCTAAATCAAGTGCTGGTTCCGCATCTCAATTCCGAGGGACAGACCGGTGTCTACCTAGAGATCGAACTACCACTCAGTAGCACTTTGGCAAAGATGGAAGTCACCGGAATTGCGATCGATAAAAAGGTGCTGCAGAAGGAATTCGACGACCTCAGCAAAGAGGTTGATGAGATTGCGCAGCAGGCCTATCAAATAATCGGCCATGAAGTAAACCTTGCAAGTCCCAAGCAACTTCAAACCGTGCTGTTTGAGGAGCTTGGCATGCAAGGAACCCGCAACGTAAAGACCGGTTTCTCTACTAACGCCGAAGCACTTGCCACGCTCTTTGAGCAGACAGAACAC
>JBEEIU010000065.1:0-7007 GCA_041169705.1 Actinomycetota bacterium | reverse complement strand
CTTCAGCTGGTCAAGGGAGCCAGGGCGCTGGGTTCAGCTTTTCAAAAAGTGAATTTCCTGCGCGATCTCAGTGCGGATTTCAAAAGACTGGGTCGCAGCTACTTCCCCGGAGTCAGCGTTTCCAGTTTTGATCAAGACACCAAGCACCGCTTGGTCGAAGACATCCGTAAAGATCTAGCAGAGTCGGCAAAGACCCTGCCACTGTTGCCTTCGGATGCCAGGCGTGCGGTTGCCGCAGCTCAGCTATTGTTCACCGAACTAAATGAAAAAATCGGAACTACTGAGGCTTCGAAGTTGATTAACACTCGTATCAGCGTTTCCAATTTCAAGAAACTTCTTTTGCTACTGAAGGCGCTACTAGGAGTAAAGCTTTGAGCCAAAAAACCGCAATAGTCATTGGTGGCGGAATCGCCGGCCTAGCAAGCGCTGCCCTGCTCGCAAAGGCAGGCATGAAAGTCCAACTCTTGGAAGCCAGAGAAGGCCTGGGAGGCCGCGCCTACCTTTGGGAAAAAGACGGTTTCAAATTTGACATGGGCCCGTCCTGGTATTTGATGCCAGACGCATTCGAGCAATTCTTCAATCTGATGGGAACCTCCGCAGAAAAAGAATTGGACTTGGTTCGCCTGAGCCCCGCTTATCAGACCATCAACGAGGGCGATCCGAAGACCTTAGTTATTGGTAACCAGTTGGATGAAATAAAGAGTCTCTTCGAAGAGGTGGAGCCGGGTTCAGCAAAAAAACTTCAGGAATACCTCGACAGTGCTGAAGATGCTTACAAGCTCTCCATCAAGCACTTTCTGTACACAAACTTCAAAGACGGACGCTCATTTATTAATCCCGAGGTGCTTGCCAAGGCCGGTACTTTCGTTTCGCTTTTGATCAACTCGCTCTACAAATTTTCTTCGAAGTTTGTGAAGGACGAGCGGCTGAGGAAAATCTTAAACTTCCCGGCAGTGTTCCTTGGTGCCTCGCCATACGAGACGCCGAGCATGTATCACCTGATGACCCACGTAGATTTCAATGTTGGCGTTTTCTATCCGCAGGGTGGAATGTACACAATCATTCAGGCGATTGAACGAGTAGCTAAAAACGCCGGGGTCGAGATTCACACCAACGCAAAGGTGTCCAAGATACTCGCTGAGAACGGAAAAGCGGTTGGTGTTTCGGTTGGTCAGATTGAATATCGAGCAGACGTTGTGGTTGCAACTGCTGATCTTCACCATGTCGAGACCAAGATGCTGGACCCAGAGCACCAGTCATTCCCACAAAAGTGGTGGGACAAGAAACTTCCCGGACCTTCAGCCGTGTTGCTTTACCTTGGAGTGAAGGGAAAGATCCCGCAGCTAGAGCACCACACGCTTTTGTTGACTGAGGACTGGGGTTCGAACTTCAAAGAGGTATTCCACAAGGCCGACGGAAAGCGCAAAGTTCCTACTCCGGCTTCAATGTATTTGTGCATGCCCTCCAAGACAGACCCGTCTGTTGCACCCGAAGGCTTTGAAAATATCTTTGTCCTGGTTCCAATTGCTGCGGACCCAAGCATTGGTCGTGGAGGCATCGATAGAGCGGGAGACGAGGCCTTTGAAGCTGCCGCGGATCGTGTCATCGAACAGATTGCCCAGTGGTGTAACGTCCCAGACCTCGCAGAGCGGATTGTGGTCAGAAGAACTATGGGGCCAAAAAACTTTGAGGAAGAGCTAAACGCTTGGAGTGGAACAGCCTTGGGCATGGCACACACCCTCTGGCAAAGTGCGTTCTTTAGACCCAAAAACTACTCAAAGAAACTAAAGAATCTTTACTACGCCGGCCACAACACCATCCCAGGCATTGGTCTACCGATGTGTCTGATTGGTGCCGAGTTGGTTTACAAGCATTTGACCAACGATCGAAGTTCAGGACCTATTCGAGGTGAACTAAAGCCTCTGGATGCCAAAGCCTGGAAGGGCATCCGTTGACACTTGACCTCTCAAGCTATGGCTACCTAATTGCATTGGTGGTCTCAATTTGCGGATTGGTTGCGCTAGATCACAGACACAAACTTGCAATCTGGGTTTCACCACTTGCTACTGTCTTTAGCGTTTTTCTAGCAGTCGCATTCTTTTTGGCTTGGGACATCGTGGGAATAGCAAATGGAATCTTCTTCAGAGGAATTACGCCTTTTCTCTCTGGAGTCCTGTTAGCCCCTGAACTTCCACTTGAAGAAGTTTTCTTTCTGATATTGCTTAGTTACAACACCCTGCTGTTCTACGCATTTTTTGAGCGGAGGGCCAAGTGATTTATTGGGAGACTAACTTTTGGTTCTTGCTTGTAGCAGTTTTGGTGCTACTGAGATTTCGAAGGCGAATTAAATTAAAGCCTTTGCTCTTTACATTGCTTGCGATGTTTCTTATGACAGCAATCTTTGACAACCTAATTATCGGCTCCGGAATCGTTGCCTACGACGAAAGCAAAATCTCTGGCTTGAAGATTTTCTTGGCTCCCATTGAAGACTTCGCCTACACAGTCGCTGCAGTAATGATGATTCCTGCAATTTGGAATTCATTGCGGAGTCGAATTTGAACGCTGTCAAAAAACTCTTCATATCCTCTCGCCCAATCTCCTGGGTGAATACAGCATTTCCATTTGCACTTAGTTACTACTTGGTGACTGGGAAAGTGGATCTAAACCTTGTGCTGGGTTCATTCTTCTTCTTAGTCCCTTACAACCTGTTGATGTATGGAATCAATGATGTCTTCGACTATGAGAGCGACCTTAGAAACCCAAGAAAAGGTGGGATTGAAGGAGGATTGCTCGATCCGAAATACCATCGCCTGACAATAATCGTCTCTCTCGCGCTCTATCTGCCATTTCTATTTGCGATGTATTGGCTGGGAAATCTCGAGAGCGGTATTTGGCTCAGCATCATCACATTCACAGTTGTTGCCTACAGCGCCAAAGGTTTGAGATTTAAGGAAATCCCCTTTCTTGATTCGCTAACCTCCTCATCTCACTTCATTGGTCCCCTCGCGGTTGGCCTTACTATGGCCGGGGTGGACCTAGCCCATCCAGCCGTCTTGCCGTGGCTAATCGCATTTTTGCTGTGGGGAATGGCCTCTCATGCCTTTGGTGCCGTCCAGGACGTTCGGGCGGATCGCGAAGCGGGAATCGCTTCGATTGCTACTGCAATCGGCGCTCGGAAAACTGTTTGGTTCGCCTTTGTTTCGTATTTGGTAGCAGCCCTACTGGTGCTGATTAGTCCATGGCCCGCACCATTGACCGCTATTGCGGCCGTGCCGTACCTACTCATAATTTCGCCGTATCTAAATATTCAGGATGCGGATTGCGAGAAGGCCAATAAAGGGTGGCGCCACTTCATAAAGCTGAATTACCTAGCTGGCGCAATCGTCACCCTGATTGTCATCTAGAGAGTTTTCGCTCCAACTGATTAGGAAGTACTCCGAAAATCTCGGAGAACACAATCGGCAACTGAGTTGATGACGAGATTTCTTAAACCGAAAATGCTCGTGACCATTTGGGCAAACCCCTCGATACTTTGCTTTTGTTTTTGAAATTTCGGTACCGTCAAGTTTTTCAAATCGATAGCCGATGGATTTGGCCACCTGCTTCCAAGCCGGGCCGTGACCGGCGCCTTGCCCAGCTAAAGCATGAGCAATTTCATGCAGAATTACCTGCTCGACCTTAGGCAGGGCATTGTTCTCAACATAGTGTCTTGAGATAGTGATGCGCCTTGCGGAGTAGTCACATAGACCCGCTCGCCGAATTGCACGATCGAATCCGAAGGAGTAATTGATTAGGCCGTGGGTTTGAAACAAATCAACTGCAACTTGCAGAACTTCGTATCTCTCGGCCACTAAGCCAGACTAAGCGAAACCGAGTTGCCCCAAGGGTCTTCCGTTATAAAGCCGGTTTCCGTGTCATGCACCACACCACCACTAAAAATCAAACGATCTTTTGCGCTGGACACCGCATCTTGTGATTCGAGTTGAATTCTGACCTGACCAAGACCAAGCGCCAATTGGCGTCGACCTGCTCCCCTTGATTTCCAAATGTTCATCGCCATGTGATGGTGATACCCACCGGCCGAAACAAATAGTGCGGTGCCACCCCAATTGAGAGTGGTCTCAAAACCCAATTGTTCGACATAAAAACTGTGTGCCTGTTCGATATTCCCCACACTCAAATGAACGTGTCCGACGCGAGAAGGTGAAAATGAGGATTCAGGCCGGGCATGAGTTGCCAAATACTGATTCGGGTCGAGCGAGAAGGTTCCCATCTGAATTTGACCGTGTTGCCAGGACCAAGTGCTGCGATCTTTATCGAAATAAAGTTCAACACCGTTGCCCTCAGGGTCGTCAAAGTAGAAGGCTTCGGAAACTAGGTGGTCGGCAGAGCCAGTGAAGAGCCCAGGAAACTTAGAGGCAACAGAAGACACAGCCGTTGCCAGTTCGGCTTGAGTATCAAACAAGAAGGCGGTGTGAAATAGGCCTGCCTCGTGGGCACCAGCGTGCCTAAGTTCCGGTGCGTGCTCGATTATCAGAAGTGTCTCGCCAGGGCGACCAAGCAGATAGCTTCCAGGGAGCGACGCAATGACTTGAAGCCCAACCCCGCGGGTATAGAAATCCACCAGCGAATCTAGATCTTTCGCCCGGAGGGTGACCGCACCCATCTGTGTGCTGGCGGGGAGAATTTGACTCATAAATTTAGTCTAGTCCCACTAGACAAAAATAATCTACCCAGCGAATCTGGCATGGGCTAAATTTGCCCAGTGACCAAACGCAGCCGCCCCTGGGGCTACAAGACTCCGATTCACCAGGAGTCCAAGAGAAAGCTCCACGAGCAGACTCTTGCCGTGCGCGGAGCACTGCAGCGCACCGGATTCGGAGAGACCGGCGAAGCGCTATTTCTGACCAGTGGTTTTACTTACGACTCAGCCGAGCAGGCTGAACTTTCCTTCGTTGAAAAAGAGGACCACTACCTATACAGCAGGTTTGCTAACCCAACTGTTTCTATGTTCGAAGAGCGGATGGCAATTTTGGAGGGTGCAGAAGCTGCACACGCGACCTCTAGTGGAATGTCCGCCATGTTCGCTTCCATAGCGTCTTTGGTTTCAGCCGGGGATCGAGTAGTTGCCTCCCCCGCGATGTTCTCTTCTTGCTACGTGGTTCTAAACGAAATTCTTCCTAAATGGGGAGTGAAAGTTGAGATTCTCGAATCCAATTCCGAAAAGAATTGGACCGAAGCACTGAGCAAACCAACCAAAGCAGTATTCATTGAGACTCCAAGCAATCCAACCCTTGAGATTGTTGACATCGCGATGGTGTCCAAACTTGCTCACAAGCAAGGCGCTGTTGTAATTGTGGACAATGTGATGGCCTCGCCGATTCTGCAGAAACCTATTGAGCTTGGTGCGGATGTAGTGATGTACTCCGCAACTAAACACATGGACGGTCAAGGCAGAGTGCTTGGCGGAGTAGTGCTTGGCACCAAGGAATACATCGATACTGTGCTCAAACCCTTCACTCGTCACACCGGTCCCGCTTTGAGTCCATTCAACGCATGGGTGCTTTTGAAATCACTGGAAACTATGGCCATGCGAGTGGAGCAAATGTCGGACTCCGCTTTGAAAATTGCTCAGGCTTTGGAAAAGCAAAAGAAAGTCTCCAGAGTTTGGTATCCATTCTTGAGATCCCACCCACAGCACAGACTGGCTAAAAAACAAATGAGTGGCGGCGGCACAACTCTCGCAATTGAACTTGTGGGTACCAAAGAAGACGCATTCCACTTTCTAAACAAGCTTGAGGTAATTGATATCTCAAATAACTTGGGTGACTCAAAGTCTTTAGCTACTCACCCATCCTCATCGACTCACCGAAGACTGGACTTGGCAACCCAAGAAAAAATGGGAATCACTCAGACCACTATTCGTCTCTCTGTAGGTCTTGAGCATCCAGATGATTTGATTGAAGATCTAGTTCTTGCCCTCAAGAACTAGAGCCATTCTCCTTACTGCCTCGCTGATTCGATCTCTCGAAGTAGCGAAATTCAAACGGACAAATTTTCGGTAGAGCTCACCACCGCCATGGTCAACACCAGGAACTAGGGACACTCGCCCGGTGTGCAAAATTTCCTTAGCTGGGTCCTCAATGTCATATTCCGATAAATCAATCCAAGCCAAGTAGGTGCAGTTCATGTGGGCCACCCTGGCCTTGGGGAGTTGGGCACTTAGTTCGGTCTTTAGGAACTCGTAATTTGACTTGATTTCGGCAACGGTTTTATCAAGCCAGTCGGTAGCTGCTCCAAAAGACGCGGCCATAGCAAAACCACCCAGCAGCGAGGTTCTCCAGTGCATTGCTTCTGGCATGCCTTTTAGCTTCTGTGCCATGACTTCGCTTTGAGTAATCAAGAAGGCGGCCTTCAACCCTGCTGTGTTCCAGGCCTTTGAAGACGAGTTGATCACTACACCTGTGAGTTCTGCATCTTCGCCTAGTGCTAGGTAGGGGGTAAATTTCTCCCAGCTCAAAGGCGCATGAATTTCGTCAGAGATAACTACCGCGTCATACTTTCGAGCGAGCTTCGCGACTGCGGCTAGCTCTTCCCGGGTGTGAATTCTTCCGACCGGGTTCTGCGGGGAGCAAAGCATATAGACCTTTACACCCGACTCAAACGCTGCCTCAATGGCAGCCAGGTCGAGCTTCCAGATTTCGCCTTCTCGAATCAGCGGAGCATCGTGAGGAACGCAACCGACCTCTGCGATCCAAGCTTGAATTGAGGAGTAGACCGGGAAATTTACTAATACCTTGTCGCCAGGGTTTGTTAGCACTCGCAATATTTCTACTGCAGCAACGCCCACATCAGTTGCCAACTTCAGTTGAGGCTTAGCTATATCCCAATCCCAGTAGCGCTTTGAGTATTTTGAGAACTCTTGCGCTACCTCAGGAATTGGCCCCAGATATCCCAAGTCGGAGCGATTCGTCATCGCAATTATCACATCGCGAATTTCTTTCGCG
>JBEEIU010000064.1:0-5670 GCA_041169705.1 Actinomycetota bacterium | reverse complement strand
CGCCCAAGGGGAATACCAGTCCTGGTTTCAAAAGATCGCAAACAGTGGAGTTCAGGGCATATTCGCCGATCAGCCAGACCTAATGATTCAAGCGGTCCGGACCAGACCCTAGGCTACCTCCGTGCAATTAGAACCCCTGGACCAGTCAGCCTCAGCGAACCTATTGGCTGGGCTAAACCCGCAGCAGCGCAAGGCCGTCGAATATCGCGGCCGAGCCCTGCTCATTGTTGCGGGTGCCGGTTCAGGAAAGACCCGAGTCTTGACTCACCGCATTGCTCACTTCCTGGCAAACAAGGAACTTTGGCCAAGCCAAATTCTCGCAATTACCTTCACCAACAAAGCCGCAGCCGAGATGCGCGAGCGCGTGGAGCACCTGGTTGGAGCTTCGGCGGAGGGAATGTGGATAAAGACCTTTCACTCCGCTTGTCTACAAATCCTTCGACGTGAAGCGGATCGATTAGGGCACAACAGCAACTTCACCGTCTATGACTCTGCCGACACTAGGGCTTTACTACGTCGGCTTCTTCGAGAGGCCGGTGCAGAGGATAGCGATATCAAACCGCAGCAGGCTGCAGCGATTATTTCTAACGCAAAGAATGAGCTCAAAGATGCGGAAGATTACGCAAGGAATGCCGATCGGTCGAATCCTAAAGAGCGAATAATCTCCGAGGTCTATCAGGCATATACCCATGAACTAAAGCGAAACAACGCGTTTGACTTTGACGACCTAATTTCAGAAACGGTTTCGCTACTTCGAGCATTCCCAGAGGTTCGAGCTCGTTACCAAAAGAAATTCAGACACGTTTTGGTCGACGAATACCAAGACACCAACCATGCGCAATATGCACTGATTCGAGAGTTCACGAGGCCTCTGCCAGATGAATACGCGAATTTTGATGAACGAACCGGAGAGCAGTTAGCACCAGCCGAGCTGACTGTCGTTGGAGATTCAGATCAGTCCATCTATGCATTCCGCGGTGCAGACATTAGAAACATCACTGAATTTGAAAGAGACTTTCCCGGCGCCGAGACAATTCTTCTGGAGCAGAACTACAGATCTACCCAGAACATCCTCTCGGCCGCAAATGCGGTCATTTCACAGAACCCCTATCGGCCAGCAAAGAACCTTTGGACAGACTCAGGCGCCGGAGAGCGGATCACGCTATTCACTGGTTACGACGAACGCAATGAGGCGGCGTTTGTGGTGGACCGAATCCAGGAACTTCATGAGTTTGGAATTGGATATAAAGAAATGGCTGTGCTCTATCGCACGAATGCACTAACACCTTCTTTAGAAGCAGAGCTCAAGAGCCAAAGGGTCCCCTATGCGGTAATCGGCGGCTTGAAATTCTTTGAGCGAAAAGAAATTAAAGACGCTCTGGCCTATCTCTCTGCGATATCGAATGCTCAGAATGACGAAGCAGTCAGACGTGTAATTAATATCCCCGGGCGAGGAATCGGTGAAAAAACTGAACTCAAAATTTCGCAGTTTGCCCGAGACAATGACCTCAGTTTCAGACAGGCTCTCACCAAGTCTGCTGCTTTAGGACTTGGACCAAAACTCTCTTTAGCAATTCAAGAGTTTGGTGATCTACTGAATGAGCTTGAAGCGATGACATATGCCGAGGGGCCAGGCGAAGTTTTAAAGCAGACGCTCCAACGCTCTGGATACCGTGCCGAATTGGAAGCCAGTCGAGACCCCCAAGACGAGGCCAGACTGGACAACTTAGATGCGCTACTCGGCCAGCTGTTTCAGTGGGAAGCTCAGAATCCGGAGGGTACGCTTGCCGACTACCTTGCAGAAGTCACACTCGCAGCGGCAGCAGATGAAATCCAAGATGAGTCGGGAACTCTGTCGTTGATGACGCTGCACACCGCCAAAGGCCTGGAATACAAGATTGTGTTCATAATCGGTCTCGAGCAGGGCACGCTTCCCCATGTGAGGGCCTTCGATGAACCAGGGGGCTTGGCTGAAGAACGCAGGCTTATGTACGTGGGCATGACCAGAGCACGCGAACAATTGCTGCTCTCAAACGCACTGCAGCGGACTCTGTTTGGCTCAACCCAAAGCTTTGTTCCTTCCTCGTTCTTGAGCGACATTCCCTCCGATCTATTGGATGTCTCAGGTGCTGAACGAAGGGCTGTGACCACCAGCTACCAGAAGCCAACTACGCAGTGGGCTGGAGCCATCAAAACTGTTGCCGCGGTCCGGGACAACAAGGACTTGGAGCTCGCAGTTGGGGATCGAATAAAACACGACACTTTTGGTCAGGGGTCAGTTATTGCGGTGTTCGGAACCCCGCCACGTCAGACGGCCGAAGTGAGGTTCGAGACCGGAATGACCAAGCGCCTCCTTGTTAAAATGGCCCCGATTGAGAAGATTTAGCCCTATTTCAAAACGCTAGACTGGGCTGGTTATCCGCCCTTTGGAATCGATCGGAAACCACCTTGGATCTATACGAGTATCAAGCACGCGACCTTTTTGAACGCTATAACGTTCCAGTTTTGCAAGGACGCATCGCAGACACCCCTGAACAGGCCGAAGCTGCCGCAGCCGCCATTGGCGGAACCGTGGTCGTGAAGGCACAAGTCAAGACCGGAGGTCGCGGCAAGGCTGGCGGCGTAAAGGTAGTTCACTCACCAGCCGAAGCTAAAGAGGCGGCGAGCAAGATCCTTGGCCTAGACATCAAGGGTCACGTCGTGAAGCGAGTCATGATTGCCCAGGGTGCTGCAATCGACAAGGAGTTCTACTTCTCAGTTCTGCTGGATCGTTCGAACCGCACCTTCTTATCGCTTTGCTCGGTAGAGGGTGGAATGGAAATTGAGCAATTAGCTGTTGAGCGCCCAGAGGCTCTCGCAAGAATTCCGGTCTCTGCAGTTCGCGGGATCGACAAGGCCAAGGCAGTCGAAATCGCAACAGCCGCCAAGTTCCCGCCCGAACTGATCGAAGCGGTTTCAGATGTGTTCGTAAAGCTCTATGAAGTATTTGAAAAAGAAGATGCAACCCTCGTCGAGGTGAACCCGCTGGTTTTAACCAAGGACGGAAAGATCCTTGCGCTTGATGGCAAGGTCACTTTTGATGACAACGCAGAGTTCCGTCACGAACGCGCGGAAATGGAGCGCGACCAGCTAGACCCTCTAGAAGCCAAGGCGAAGGCTATGGACCTGAACTACGTGAAGCTGGACGGCGAAGTCGGAATCATCGGAAACGGTGCTGGCCTCGTGATGTCTACCCTCGATGTTGTTGCCTACGCAGGCGAAAAGCACGGCAAGGTCAGACCCGCAAACTTCTTGGACATCGGTGGCGGCGCTTCCGCTGAGGTTATGGCTGCTGGTCTAGATGTCATTCTTAATGACCCACAGGTCAGAAGCGTTTTCGTTAACGTGTTTGGTGGAATCACAGCGTGTGACGCGGTTGCAAATGGAATCGTGGGAGCGCTTGAGAAACTTGGTTCGTCCGCATCCAAACCACTGGTTGTTCGACTCGACGGAAACAATGTCGCTGAGGGCCGAAGAATTCTCGCGGATTACAACCACCCATTAGTTTCCCTCGCAGAGACAATGGATGGTGGAGCAGACAAAGCCGCTGAGTTGGCGAACAAGTAGGGAGTAAAGAAATGGCAATTTATCTAGATAAGAACTCCCGAATCATCGTTCAGGGAATGACCGGTGCTGAAGGAATGAAGCACACCACTCGCATGCTGCGCGGGGGATCAAACATCGTTGGCGGAGTTAACCCAAGAAAAGCTGGCGAGAGCGTAGAGGTTGAGGGCAAGTCGCTTCCGGTTTTTGGAAGCGTTAGCGAAGCCATGGAAAAGACCGGCGCCAATGTCTCGGTGATTTTTGTTCCGCCGGCCTTTGCCAAAGCAGCAATCGTCGAGGCTATCGATGCCGAGATTCCGCTGGCCGTCGCAATTACCGAGGGAATTCCAGTTCATGACTCAGCAAGTGCTTGGGCATACAACGTTGAGAAGGGTCAAAAGACTCGATTGATTGGCCCAAACTGCCCGGGAATCATCAGCCCCGGACAATCAAACGCTGGAATTACCCCTTCTGACATCACCGGCCCTGGGCCAATCGGTTTGGTCTCCAAGTCAGGAACTTTGACCTACCAAATGATGTTCGAACTTCGCGATATTGGTTTCTCAACCGCGATCGGTATTGGTGGAGATCCTGTAATTGGAACAACTCACATTGATGCCCTCGCAGCCTTCCAGGCGGACCCTGAGACCAAGGCAATTGTTCTGATTGGTGAAATCGGTGGCGACTCCGAAGAAAAAGCTGCCGCCTACATCAAGGCAAATGTGACAAAGCCAGTGGTCGCTTATGTTGCAGGCTTTACCGCACCCGAGGGTAAGACCATGGGACACGCAGGTGCAATTGTTTCCGGTTCTGCCGGTACTGCTCAGGCAAAGAAGGAAGCATTCGAGGCAGTGGGCGTGAAGGTTGGCAAAACTCCATCCGAGACTGCCGCACTTATGCGCGAGATTATCGCTGGCCTATAAACGGTGAACCGAGGGCTCAGCTATCTTGTAGCGTCGCTACAGTCGCTGGTTGTTCTCGCCGTCGCCCTCGGAATAGTGATTGCACCTCTCACTATCGCTTGGCTCTTCGAAGGTGACGGATCCGTTGAGTGGATTGTAGTTTTGCGAGTCGCGGTATTCGCATTCCTACTCGCCTGCGGAGTTGATCTTGAGTTTCCGCCGGGGCAGATAATTGGAATCGACTATCCGTATTTTGTGCTGGACTCAATGCCACTTGGTTTAACAGCTCTGTTGCTAGTTTGGGGCGCGCGAATTGGCCACAGACTTTCATCAGCGAGTTCGCTGTGGCCTGCGTGGTTGGGTGTGGCAATAACTTTTTCTGCTAGCTCTTTTTTGCTTGCAGAGGCAGCAACCAATGAGTTTGTAGCTTTCGAACAGTGGCAACCGCTGTTCATTCCAGCAACTCTTTTCACAGCAGTTGTGATTTGCTTCTCGGTCTTTGGAAAAAGATTTGAACTTTTTGATGGCGCTAATGGACCGGAAGCAAACGAACGAACCGCAATTCGAGAGTTTGTTTTTGGGCTGAAGGATCGCCTCCACTGGACAATCGGAACTGCGCTCGCGCCTGCTGCGCGCGCTGGTTTGGCAGTTGTAGTTCTGCTCTTGCTGCTTAGCTCTTTAGTGATTGGGCTGGCTTTGGCTTTTGGTTGGGTTGAAGTCGTGCGACTCTACGAGGGCATGCGGGTAAGTGTTCTAGGTGGGGTAATGCTCACAATCGGGCAGCTAGCTTTATTGCCGAACTTGGTCATTTACGGAATGGCCTGGCTAACAGGGGTTGGATTCTTCATAGGTGCTGGGTCCCTGGTTTCCCCATTGGGTACCGAGCTCGGTCCCATGCCTGCGATACCTATGTTCGCCGCTATCCCGACCGGCAGTTTTGAACAGGCGCTGGTATTCGTGTTGGTTCCGATGATTGCGGCTTTCCTGGCCACTTATTTTGTGCGCTCTCACCTTGATGAAATGCGCTGGGAGTATGCGACGAGATTTTCAGCTGCAATTTCTTATTCGCTTACAACAGCAGCTATTGCAACGATTGCTGGAACTTGGTTGGCAGGGTGGGCCTCTGGTGGATTTGGGCCGGGTCGTCTGGGTGAAGTCGGTGTAAACCTTTGGCTCTTTGCTTTAG
>JBEEIU010000063.1:0-4406 GCA_041169705.1 Actinomycetota bacterium | reverse complement strand
ATCCACTCCAGGGCCTGTGGCTGCGCGGCCAGACCCCTAAGCCCTTGATCGGATGCGATGGCCTTGTCCAGCACCTGCCTCACCTCAGCGGCTGTCAACGCCTGGAGCTCAAGCACTAGCGATCGAGAGATTAGTGGCTTGATAACCGAGAAGCTGGGGTTCTCGGTGGTTGCTGCAACAAGAGTGAGAGTCCCGGACTCAACTGCTCCGAGCAAGGCATCCTGCTGAGATTTAGAGAACCTGTGTATTTCGTCGAGAAAGAGCACCGAGGACTGGTCATAAAGCGCGCGCCGGTTCTTGGCTGCCTCGATTACGTCTCGGACTTGGCTGACTCCGGAAGAAATTGCAGATAGCTCATCGAAGTGCGCTTTTCTGGCGCTTGAAATTAGTCGAGCGAGGGTGGTCTTTCCGGTGCCGGGTGGACCCCAGAGGATAACCGAAGACCAGGCGGCACCTTTGTCTCCTCGGATCAGGCGCGCCAGTGGGGCCGATTCCCTAAGCAGGTGCGTCTGGCCGACCACATCTTCAATTCGCGTCGGTCTTTGCCTCGATGCAAGGGGTTCGTTTGCCACAAGCAGATTGTAGGCGACCCCTAGAATTACAGGGCAACTCGGAGGAATTTATGAAGAAAGACCAGCTCAGCACCTTTAAGGCCAAGCAAGATGTGCTTGCCAAGCGCAAAGAGACTCTCAAGAACGACAACAAGCTCGTCCTCATTGCATCGGGAGTCGCAATTGTTCTAGCTGTCGCAAGCCAATTGGCATATTTCGGTCTTGGTCCTGGGGTGTCTAACACTGAGGAGACCGCAACTGCAACGGAATCCGCTGTTGCGGAGAATTCTGAGCTTGTCCCTAATCCAGGAATTGCCGAGGCAAGACTCTGGAACGGCACTCTCAAACTTAACGAGGCTGAATTGAGCTTTGAACTTGACGGTACAAAAGCCCCACAGGCGGTTGCGAACTTCGTGAGCCTGGTTCGCTCTGGTTTCTACGAAGGCGTCTCCTGCCACAGGCTAACCACCGCGGCATATGGAATTGAAGTTTTGCAATGCGGTGACCCCAACGGCGACGGAATGGGCGGTCCGGGTTATGAGTGGGGCCCAATCGAAAATGCTCCGGCCGATGACCTCTACAAGGAAGGTGTCCTGGCAATGGCGAGACAGGGAGGGAATGGCTCCTCCATGGGATCTCAATTCTTCATTGTCTATGCAGATTCCACCATTCCATCTGATGCCGCTGGTGGCTACACGGTCTTTGGTTCAATCAAATCTGGCCTAGAAGCTGTCAAGGAGATTGCAGCAAAAGGAACTGAGGACGGCAGTGGTAATGGCCGACCTCTTGAGCCCGTAGTCATGACTTCTCTAGCGGTAGAGTAAAGCGTCAATAACTAGGAGCAATACCTTGCTAACCAATCAATTCGGCCGCGTCGATGAGGCGAACAATGTGTTCGTCAACGACAACGGCACTGAGCGCCAGGTCGGTCAGTACCCAAATGTTTCCCCTGAAGAAGCCTTCGCATACTTCACTAAGAAGTTTGAAGATCTAGATGCCCAGGTTCGCCTTTTGGAACAGCGAGTTTCCTCGGGTGCATCCGATGCGAAGAATCTGAAGATCACCAGGGATCACTTGGCAGCGGAATTGGTAGAGCCTAAGGCAGTGGGAAATCTAAACAACCTGCGTGAACGCGTTGCGCGACTTGAGCAACCAATAACCGAAGCTCACGAGAAATTCCTAGTGGAGCGTGAGGCTGACGTTGCGAAAGCACTTGATGAAAAGGAAGTCATTGCATCAAGAGCAGAGGCCATTGTTTCCAATCTTGAGAAGATCAATTGGAAGAAATCCACCGCCGAGATGACAGAACTCTTCAACACTTGGCAGACGCTTCAGAAGAATGGCCCAAAGGTGCCAAAGGCGCAAGCAGATCCAATTTGGAAGAGATTCAGCCAGGCCCGAGCAAAGTTCGAGGCGGGGCGTCGCACTTACTTTGCCAAGTTGGATTCGCAATTCAAAGAGGCCAAGGGAGTAAAGCAGGAACTTGTCACCAAGGCCGAGGCTTTGGTTGCCAAAGGTGCGGAAGCTGCCAACGACTATAAAAAGCTGCAGGACCTTTGGAAAAAGGCGCCAAAGGCAGGAAAACTCGAAGACGACCTTTGGAAGAAGTTTCGAGCTGCCGGAGACATAATTTTTGCCGCAAAGAAGATCGCTGACGATGAGCAATCGGTTGTCCAGAAAGCCAATCTTGAATCCAAGCTTGCTCTCCTGGTTGAAGCAGAGAAGATTGATCTCACAAATCTGGATGAGGCAAAGAAAGCTCTGCAGGGAATTCAATCGAAATGGGAAAAGATCGGTCACGTACCTCGAACTGAAGTTCGAAACGTCGAAGATCGCCTGAGAAAAATCGAGAAGTCCATTGCTGAGAAGCAAGCTGATTTGTGGCGAAGATCAGACCCGGCCGCCAAAGCGAGAAGCAATTCACTCGTGACCCAGCTCGAAGAGGTGATTGCTTCCCTGGAAGCAGAGCTCGCGAAAGCTCCAGCCGACAAGAAGGCTTCCATCAAAGCACAAATCGAAGCGAGAACATCCTGGCTCGAGGCCGCTAAGAAGGCTGTCGACTAAGAGCTCTTGACTCTATAAACGTCGTAAACGGCTTCAATTCTTCGCACCTGATTAAGTAGGTGGTCAAGATGGGACGGATCAGCCATCTCGAAAACGAATCGGCTAAGTGCAACCCTGTCTTTCGAGGTTGAAACGGACGCCGACAAGATATTTACGTGGTTCTCGCTTAGAACCCTAGTGACATCGGACAGCAAGCCAGATCTATCTAGAGCTTCGATTTGTATCTGCACCATGAAGACTCCGCGCGAATCCTGCGCCCAAGAGACCTCAGTAATCCTTGATTCATCTAATGATGCGACGTTCTTGCAGTCGGTGCGGTGGATCGAAACACCCTCACCTCGAGTAATGAATCCCACTATCTCATCCCCCGGTACCGGTGTGCAGCACCTTGCAAGTTTTGTGAGCACATCTGGTGAGCCCTTAACTAAAACGCCCTGCGTATCACGCGGTTTGCGAAGAGACTTTGGAGTCTGGAAGGTTGGTTCCTCGACGGTCTCAGCAACGAGGCCACTGATCTGTCGAAGACGCTCAACCACTGTGGTTGCTGATATGTGATTCTGACCTATCGCATTGAATAGCGCATTGATGTCAACCAATCGTTGCTCGTGGGCAACCTGATTCAACGTTTCGGAGTTAATAAGCGTTTGAATTGGCATTCCCTGCTTGCGCAATGCTCGAACAAGGGCTTCCTTACCCTCCTCGGTCGCTTCTTCACGTCGCTCCTGCGTAAAGTAATGCTTAATTTTTGCTTTGGCTCTTGGTGACCCGACAAAGTTGAGCCAGTCCTTGCTCGGCCCGGCGGTTTCGCTCTTTGAGGTCAGAACCTCGATTACGTCCCCAGCCTGCAGCTTGCTTTCGAGTGGTACAAGCTTCCCGTTTACTTTTGCACCGATGGTTTTGTGGCCGACTTCGGTGTGAACGGCATAGGCAAAGTCGACCGGAGTAGACCCCGCTGCTAAACCAATTACCTTGCCTTTCGGGGTGAACACATAGAGCTCTTTGGCTCCAATTTCGAATCTGAGATTGTCAAGGAATTCTGAGGGGTCAGCAGTCTCTTCTTGCCAATCGCTCAACTGTTTGAGCCAAGCAAAGTCAACTTCCTGATCTGCAGTTTTCCCGGACTGTGACTTGTATTTCCAGTGCGCGGCAACACCAAGCTCTGCTCTTTGGTGCATGTCCTGTGTGCGAATTTGAATCTCTACCGCCCTGCCTTCGGGCCCCACCACCGTGGTGTGAAGTGATTGGTAAAGGTTAAACTTCGGCATCGCAATGTAGTCCTTGAAACGGCCCGGCATGGGAGACCACTTAGCGTGGATTGCTCCGAGTGCTGCGTAGCAATCTCTTACTTCGGTCACAATGACGCGAATGCCGACTAGATCATAGATGTCGTCGAATTCACGCCCCCTCAGCACCATCTTTTGATAAATGGAGTAATACTGCTTTGGTCTTCCTTCGATGCGCGCTTTTATTCGGTTGTCCCGAAGCTCGAAGTCGATCTCTTCAATAACCTTGTCCGTGTATTCACTTCGCTTGGGATTACGCTGGGTGACTAGATTTACAATCTCCTCGTATACCTTCGGATACAGAACAGCGAAAGAAATGTCTTCAAGCTCGGTCTTGATGGTGCTTATACCGAGACGATGGGCTAAAGGTGCGTAAATTTCTAATGTTTCTTGAGCTTTTCGCCTTGCTGCCTCCGGCGCAACAAATCCCCAGGTTCTGGCGTTGTGGAGTCGATCTGCGAGCTTAATAACGAGTACGCGGACGTCCTTTGACATCGCAACGACCATC
>JBEEIU010000062.1:0-4772 GCA_041169705.1 Actinomycetota bacterium | reverse complement strand
GATAAAGCTCACTAAGAAAATTGCGATTACGAAGTTTGGAATTGCAAAACCAGCAACACCCAGGACTTGAACTAGGCGGTCTACGATTCCGCCCTTGACCGCGGCAAACATTCCAAGCGCGGTTGCAATTAATGCGGTGATGATGATTGTGAGAATAACTAAAGTCAGGGTCACTGGGACACGAGTCAGCAATTCATCAAAGATTGGCTGGCTTGACTGCCAAGAAACTCCGAAGTCTCCTTGAACTGCTCCGCCAATCCACTCCATGTAGCGCTCAAGGATTGGACGATCGAGTCCGAGCTCTCGCTCCTTCTCGGCAATTTGCTCTAGGGAGGCAGTATCACCAAGAATCGTGCGCGCAATATTTCCTGAGGAAAAGAACATGAGGAAGTACGCAAGTGAAGAAATAACCAGCAAAAGAATTGCTCCTGATGCGATCTTTCTTGCGATGAATGCAATCATTTTGACTCCAGTGTCTTTGGTGGTGAGGGGGGTCGGATTAACCCTTCCCCCCTCACTTCACAATAGGGTTTCCTACTACTTGCCGGTTGGCTCGAAGTTGTATAGGAATGGCACTGCGCTTCCCAGCTGAGGAGTCACCTTGATCCTTGTGCTGGTGAAGTACAGCTGGTAGTTGCGGTAGAACGGAGCAAACCAGGCCTGCTCGACAATCTCCTTGTTTACCTTGGTGATCTCTGACTTGATCAGGTTCGCACTTGGTGAAGCCTCAATCTTTGCGATTGCGGCATCAACAACGGGGTTCTTAGTCTTTAGAACGTTGCGAGTTGCGTCAGGCGCAACACCTAGGTTCAAGAAGAACCATGCGGATCCCTGAGTCAAACCAAAGGTGCTGGCTGCGTACTTTCCGGTAAGGATCTTTCCGAAAGCATCGTTTAGAGAAACGTTGTCCCACTTGACTGTAATTCCAACGTCCTTTAGGTATTTCTCAACAGCAGCGTTTTCGGCTGGGTTCTGATTTCCCCATGAAGGAATCTCCAAGGTAAATCCGTTTGGATATCCAGCTTTTGCCAAAAGCTCTTTAGCCTTGGCAGGGTTGTATGGGTATGCATTGTCTAGCGCTGCAACATAAGCACCGGAAGTCTTTCCGAATGGCTGTGCGGTTACAGTACCAAGACCACCTTGAATCGTCTTCAGCAGAGCCTTGCGGTCAAGTGCGTAGTTGATAGCCTGGCGAACTTCCTTCTTGCCAATAGCTTCGTTAACTTTTCCGTCGCGGTCCCACAGCATTAGGCCGTAGAAGTCGTTTTCGTACTTGTAGAAAGTCAGCTTCTTGTTCTTCTGCGCAGTTGCAGTTGTCTTTACATCTAGCAGTGTTGCATTAATCTGCCCGGACATAATTGCATTGAGTCTTGCGGTAACGACATCAAGAACCTTGATTACAACCTTCTTGAACTTCTGCTTTGACTTGTCCCAGTAATTTGGGTTAGCAACCAAGACATATTCAATTCCAGGCTTTGAAGACTTGTCATACATGTATGGACCAGATCCAACTGGAACGGTCTTTAGTCCTGCGGTTCCAAGTGCCTTTGGCGAAGCCATGAAGGAGTTGGTAACAGATAGGAAGTACAAAATTTCTGGCTCTGGCTTCGCAAGAGTTAGCTTCACAGTGTTGGTGTCAACAACAGTTGCCTTTGCACCGGTAAAGATTCTTGCCCATGGGCCCTTGCCATTGATGAAGTTGTCGAAGTTTGCCTTAGCTGCATCGGCGTCAAATACCTCACCATCGGTGAACTTAACTCCGGTGCGTAGTTTCAAAGTGATTTCGGTGAACTTCGAGTTGATCTCCCAGCTGGTAGCAAGGTTTCCCTTGTACTGACCGTTTGGCAGACGAGTAATTAGGTTGTCGTAAACAGCTTGGTAATAAATAATGCGGTGTGCGTGGTCAGCCTGGCTTGGGTCCCATGAATTTAGATTCTGTAGAGCACCGACGACAAGCTGAGTTTCATTTGCTGCATTAGCGGCTGGAACGGAAGCTCCAGAAACCACTAGAGAAGCTGAGGCGAGGATGGTCCATAGCGCCCTCAATTTCTTCTTGAGATTCATTCAAACTCCTATTAGGTAAGTGGACTGAAAACTTCGTTGCTTTCATATTTCCACGAATAAAACTAAAGGTTAATTTTTATTTTGGCAACCGATTGACAAAATATCTCGATAACGGTTTTATAACGGGCCTACAGCCCAGTATTTATAAGGGTTGCCAATTTGGAAATCGGTTGAATATTTTGAAAAATATGCCAAAAAAATGCCATATTTTGCATATTTTGGAAACCGCTTGACGAAAATTAGCCAAGCATGTCGTGTCGAACAATGGTCGCATTGCGATCCTGTCCGACCCCGATAGCGGAGATTCTTGTGCCGGAAAGCCGCTCTAGGGCAAGCACATAGTCCTGGGCATTCTTAGGCAAATCTTCAAACTTCTTGGCCTTAGTGATGTCCTCAGTCCAGCCCGCAAACATTTCATAGATTGGCTTGGCGTGGTGGAAGTCGGTCTGGGAAACCGGTACCTCGTCTACTCGCTTGCCATCAACCTCATATGCGACACAGACCGGGATCTCCTTGATGCCGGTCAATACGTCCAGCTTGGTCAAGAAGATATCGGTTAGGCCGTTGATTCTGGTGGCATAGCGGGCCACTGGGGCGTCAAACCAGCCACAGCGGCGCTCACGGCCGGTGGTGGTTCCAAACTCGCCACCGGTTTGCCTCAAGAACTCTCCCATGTCGTCAAAGAGTTCGGTTGGGAATGGTCCGGCGCCAACTCGGGTGGTGTAGGCCTTGAGAATGCCGATCACGCCGGTGATCCTGGTTGGGCCAATGCCCGACCCCGTGGTTGCTCCACCGGCGGTGGGGTTCGAGGAAGTGACGAATGGGTAGGTTCCGTGGTCCACGTCGAGCAGGGTTCCCTGGCCGCCCTCCAAGAGGACTGTCTTGCCTTGTTCTAGGGCTTTGTTCAATACAAGTGCAGTGTCTGCAACCATTGGCCGCAGGCGCTCTGCGTAGCTCAGTAGCTCCTGAACCACCTGTTCTGGCTTGATGGCAGCTCGGTTGTAGATCTTTACGAGGAGCTCGTTCTTTTGGGTGAGGGCAGCTTCAACCTTCTGGCGGAGGATGCTTGGGTCGAACAGGTCCTGGACTCTGATTCCCATGCGACCCATCTTGTCGCCGTAGGTTGGGCCGATGCCGCGACCGGTTGTTCCAATAGCTCGCTTACCCAGGAAGCGCTCCGAAACCTTGTCAACAGTGACGTGGTAGGGGGTGATGATGTGGGCATTTGCGGAAATCAGAAGTTTAGATACGTCTACTCCGCGGGCAATCAGACCATCGAGCTCTTTGAAGAGAACGGCAAGGTCAATAACAACGCCGTTTCCGATTACTGGGGTGCAGGCGGGGGTAAGAATGCCGGAGGGGAGCAGGTGGAGGGCAAACTTCTGGTCACCGATTACTACGGTGTGGCCCGCGTTGTTTCCACCCTGGTAACGAACTACATAGTCGACTCGGTCGCCTAGCAGGTCGGTTGCTTTGCCTTTTCCTTCGTCGCCCCACTGGGCTCCAACGAGAACTACTGCAGGCATGCCGATACCCCTTTCTGATGGGGATTTGTTGCCTTCTGGCAACCCCTAAATTCTATCCAAAAACGTGCTGCATTACCCAGGAGTGCATGGTTATTGCAGCGGCAGCCGAGGCATTGATTGACCTGGTGGAACCGAACTGAGTGATCTCCAAAACTAGGTCTGCGGCATCAAGTGCTGGTTGTGAGAGTCCCGGGCCTTCCTGACCAAACAGAAATACACATTCCCGCGGTAGTTTCACGGTTTCGATTTGCTTGCAGCCGGGCACGTTATCAATTGCGATGATCGGAAGGTTCTTGGATTTTGCGAAGACCACAAATTCTTCGATTGTTGGGTGGTGAGACACGTGCTGGTAACGGTCGGTTACCATCGCGCCCCTGCGGTTCCAGCGACGATTGCCAACGATGTGAACTTCTTTTGCTAGAAAAGCATTTGCGGTTCTCACAATCGAACCAATATTTAGATCGTGCTGCCAGTTTTCGATTGCAACGTGAAACTCGTGACGTTTGGAATCGAGATCCGCAACAATCTCTTCCATTTTCCAGTAGCGGTATTTATCAACCACGTTCCTGGTGTCACCATCACGAATAAGTTCGGGATCAAACTTCAAAAAATTGGGGTCCTTTGTTGGATCTGCGGCGTATGGCCCAACACCCCAAGTTGATTGCTCGTGGGAGTCGTTTGTGTTTGCCGGCTGTTCATCCATCACAGAAAGCCTAAGGCTAGGCTTGCCTCATGGCTGATCGTTCTCACATTCAATCCTGGCTCACCGACATGGATGGGGTTTTGTGGCACGAGGGCGCCCCCATCCCTGGTGCATCGGCATTGATCAAAAAGTGGACCGAGACCAACACTCCATTCTTGGTATTGACTAACAATTCCAGCTACACCCCAAGGGATCTATCTGCGAGGTTGTTTGCTGGGGGACTTGAAGTGCCAGAAGATCGCATCTACACCTCCGCTCTTGCCACCGCAGACTTTATAAAGTCACAGGTTCCAAACGGTTCCGCATTTGTAATTGGTGAGGCGGGGCTACTCACCGCAATGCACGACATTGGTTATGTGATGAGCGAAAACAATCCCGACTTTGTGGTGCTTGGAGAAAACCGATCGCTCAGCTTCGAAGCGCTGACAAAGGCTGTGAGGCTTATTGAAAAGGGTTCACGCTTTATCGCGACTAACCCT
>JBEEIU010000061.1:0-13785 GCA_041169705.1 Actinomycetota bacterium | reverse complement strand
CGCAACATGGGGCAATTCTTTCAGTATCGGGCTAAATTAGCTTGCGTGACCCCCGAGAATTCCGTGCCAATGCTTCAGCTGTTGGCGCCCGATGGGGTCTACGGGGTTCCCAAGGAGTATGCCCGCTACGGCGAGGTCATAGATTCACTAAGCGAAGATCAACTCACCAGGTTCTACCGCGACATGGCCCGCATTCGCCGCTTTGACATCGAAGCCATTGCCCTGCAACGCCAAGGCCAGCTGGGTCTTTGGGTCCCAGCCATCGGGCAAGAGGGTGCCCAGATTGGCTCGGGCTACGCGGTTGGGCAAAATGACCACATCTTCCCAAGCTACCGAGAGCACGGTGTCGCAATCACTCACGGTGTTGAGCTGATGTCGATTCTAAAAATGATGCGTGGTGTGAACCACGGCGGTTGGAACCCGGAAGAGACTCGCTTCCACCTCTACTCGATTGTTTTGGGTGCCCAGGTGCTGCATGCGGTTGGGTATGCCATGGGCGTGAAGCTTGACGGCAGAGTGGGCAATGGCGACATCGAAAATGACTTGGCGGTTATTTCATACTTTGGAGATGGCGCAACTGCCGAGGGAGATATTTCCGAGTCACTTTTGTTTGCGGCCGTAAACCAAGCGCCGATTGTGTTTTTCATTCAAAACAACCAGTGGGCAATTTCAGCTCCGGTAGCCCAGCAAACCAGAGTCCCGCTCTATAGACGAGGTGAGGGCTTTGGTGTTCCCGGCATGCGTATCGATGGCAATGACGTGCTGGCTTGTTATGCAGCAACCAAGATTCACATGGACGAAGCGCGCGAAGGTTCAGGGCCATTCTTGCTCGAGGCGCTCACATACCGCGTTGGCGCCCACACCACTTCCGATGATCCAAGCAAGTATCGCGAAGATGCAGAAGTTGAATACTGGAAAGCCAGAGATCCAATCAAGCGCTTTGAAATTTTCCTCAGGCGTCAGGGAATCGGTGACGCTTTCTTCGAAGAGGTAGAGCAAGCCGGAGACAAGTTAGCCGCGGAAATTCGCGAGCAAACCTTTGCTCTTCCAAATCCACCGATGGATCACCTATTCAACAATGTTTACTCCGAGCCTCACCCGGACATCGAGAGACAGCGACTGTGGTTAAAGGCCTACGAAGAATCGATGGGCGGCCATGAGTAGCTATCAGGACTTCGCAATTGCAAAAGCAATTAATGCAGGACTTGCTAAAGCCATGCAGAAAGATTCAAAGGTTTTAGTTTTTGGTGAAGACGTTGCGCAACTTGGTGGTGTGTTTAGAGTCACCGAGGGACTGCTGAACGAATTTGGTCCAGAAAGAGTTTTCAATTCCCCAATTGCAGAATCTGGAATCGTTGGAACCGCAATTGGTTTAGCCATGCGCGGATATCGCCCGGTTGCAGAAATTCAATTCGATGGATTTGTTTTTCCAGCCTTCAACCAAATCACAACGCAATTGGCAAAACTCACTTATCGCTCCGAGGGGTATCTCGAGATGCCGGTCGTGATCCGCATTCCTTACGGTGGTGGAATTGGTGCGGTAGAGCATCACTCGGAATCGCCAGAGGCCTATTTCGCTCACACCGCAGGATTGAGAATTCTTGCTCCGTCAAATCCCAACGATGCTTACTGGATGATTCAGCAGGCAATCGAATCGAAAGATCCGGTTATCTTCTTCGAACCCAAGCGACGTTACTGGCAAAAGGGCCCTGTAAATCTAGACACCCCACCACTTCCCCCACACTCAGCGCGAGTGTTGGTTGAGGGAACCCAGGTAACACTTGTGGCCCACGGACCAATGGTTACTCACGCGATTCAAGCGGCAGAGCTTGGAAAAGAAGAGGGGGTCAGCATCGAGGTTGTGGACCTGCGCTCACTCAGCCCAGTTGATTACCCAACCATTTTGGCGTCGGTGCAGAAGACCGGAAGGTTGATCATTGCGCAGGAAGCGCCAACCAATGTTTCCCTCGGTTCTGAGATTGCGGCAAGGGTTGCGGAAGCAGCATTCTTCCACCTAGAAGCACCAGTAGTCCGAGTGGGTGGTTTTGATACTCCGTATCCACCAGCCAAACTAGAAGAGATTTATCTTCCAGATGCAGATCGCATTTTGGAAGCGGTTGACCGAGTGATGGCTTACTAAGGGGAAATTATGAGCATTGCAAAATTCCCACTCCCAGATGTTGGCGAAGGTCTAACAGAAGCAGAAATTGTTTCTTGGAAAGTAAAACCGGGAGACAAAGTAAGTGTCAATCAAACAATTTGCGAAATCGAAACCGCAAAGAGTGTTGTAGAACTCCCATGCCCCTTTGCAGGAGAAGTCACAGAGCTACTTGCAAATGAAGGTGACACAGTAGAAGTTGGTTCGCCAATTATTGCGGTGCGAGTTTCAGGTGCATCTCCAATTCCAACTATTCCAGAATTCGATGCTCCCGCAGTTGCTGCAGAGAGTGACACTGGCGCAGAATACAAACTCCCAACCCTTGTCGGTTACGGAGATTCCGGAGAATCTAAATCACGACGCAAACGTGCGGTGAATGTTGCTCCTGTCACAACGGCGATCCCGATTCCCGTGATTGCATCTTCCGATGTGGTTGCAGCCGCAACTTCAGACACCGTAATTGCAAAACCTCCAATCCGAAAACTTGCCAAAGAGCTAAACGTTGATCTTGCAAAAGTAAAAGGCACCGGCCTGCACGGCGACATCACGCGAGAAGATGTTGTTGCAGCGGCCTCTCAGGCGAGCGTGTTCAGAAACCTGACTACTCCGGCTGCACCTTCGGAGCGCGAGGAGAGAATTCCTGTCAAAGGCGTTCGCAAAGCAATCGCGAACGCGATGGTTAAGAGTGCGTTCACCGCTCCGCACGTGAGCATCTTTGTTGATGTTGATGCAACCAGAACCATGGAGTATGTGAAGCGACTTAAGGCTTCGGTAGATTTTGCGGGCATCAAAGTGACTCCGCTTCTGATTATGGCCAAGGCAATCATCTGGGCGGTTCGCAGAAATCCAATGGTGAACTCCACCTGGACAGACGAAGAGATCATCGTTCACAACTTCGTGAACCTGGGCATCGCGGCCGCAACCCCTAGGGGTTTGATTGTCCCGAACATCAAAGATGCAGACAAGCTCTCCATGATCGAACTCGCTCAGGCAATCGAGTCTCTGGCCTCTACTGCCAGAGAAGGTAAAACCACGCCCGCCGACATGGCCAATGGGACCATCACCATCACCAACATTGGTGTCTTCGGGGTTGACACTGGAACCCCGATTCTGAACCCGGGTGAAGTGGGAATCATGGCCTTGGGCTCGATTCGTAAGAAGCCGTGGGTAGTAGACGATGAAATAGTCATCCGTCATGTGACAACGGTGGGGGCAACCTTCGACCACCGCGTTGTAGACGGCGACGTGGCCTCCAGGTTCGTCCAGGATGTGGCCTCTGTCATGGAAGAACCAGCTCTGCTACTTGACTAATTGATATTGACAATCATTTTCAATAAGAAATAGGCTTGGGGCTATGAAAAAGCCCGTTTCACGCCTTCTTGTCGGCCTTGCCCTAATTGTTTCCGGAGCCCTGCTGTTTGGGCTCGCCGTCAATTTCTTCCAGAACCAGGGCAGCGAACCCACTCAAACCGCAACCCCAACGGGCCCAATCAAGGTTGTTGCCTCTACCAATGTCTATGGCTCGATTGCAAAGTTCTTGGGTGGCGATTTTGTGGACGTCACTTCGATCATCACTGACGCAAAGCAAGACCCTCACAGCTATGAAGCAACTGCGCGCGATCAGCTGGCAATCGCCGAAGCCGAGCTTGTGATCTTCAACGGTGGTGGTTACGACGAGTTCATTCCAACTCTTCTGGCGGCAGCCGAAGGCGAACCGCACGTTATTGAAATAGTCGATGGCGAGCATGCCCACGAGAGTGAGAGTGAAGCCCACGCAGATCACAATCACGCAAACGAACATGTTTGGTATGACATCGAACTTGTAAGAGTTGCAGCCGAACACATCGCCAATGACATCTCAAGCTTGAGACCTGATTCTCTGCAGACTGTCACCGCCAATTACGACCTCTTTATTTCAGAGCTTGACAACCTGCAGTTGCGTCTTGATGCACTCCGCGATCGCTCGATTGGGATGGGGATGATCGCAGTTGAAGCCGTTGGCAACCTCATGCTGGAACATGCCGGGTTTGTTGATCAAACTCCCGAGGAGCTAACTAACGCTATTGAAGAAGACCGCGAAGTTCCTGCCGCCGCACTAAAAGACGCAAAGCTGCTGATTGAAAACAAGCTTGTCTCAATTGTGATTGTCAATCTCCAACAGCAGGATTCGGTTACAGACCAACTGATTGTCTCTGCTGAAAAGGCAGGAGTTCCAGTTGTTGCACTATCCGAATTAATTCCAGATCCGACCTGGGATTACCTGGACTGGATGGCAAACAATGTCGATAAGTTACAGGAAGCAATTTACTAATTGACAAGTCTGCTTCAGGTCAAAAACGCGAGCCTCGAATTTGAAGACCGCGCGGTTTGGCGTGATGTAAATTTCGAAATTGCTCCCGGTGAGTTTGTTGCAATCATTGGAAGTAATGGTTCGGGTAAGTCAATGCTGCTCAAGAGCATTCTTGGTTTACAAGAACTTTCCGCTGGCGCAATAACCCTTTCCTCAGCGAACGAAGTTGGCTACATTCCGCAACATAGAACGAGCGAATCAAACCTTCCCTTGAAGGTAAGAGACTTTGTTCGATTTGGGCTAGACGGCCAAAACTTCGGAATGGCCATTCCCTCAAAGGCCAGTAAAGACAAGGTAACCAAGGCCTTGCAACAGGTTGATGCCATCCACCTAAGGGATACTCAAATGAGCAAGTTATCCGGCGGAGAATTTCAAAGAGTAAGGGTTGCGCAAGCAATCATTTCAGAACCAAAACTTATTTTGGCTGACGAGCCACTCTCCGCTTTAGATCTGCATCACCAGATGACAATCTCGGAACTAATTAATCAGCAGCGCGAGAGAAGCAATGCAGCCATATTGTTTGTGACGCACGACCTAAATCCAATTATCAATTTCGTGGATCGGGTGTTGTATTTTGCAAAGGGCAAGCACTCAATTGGAACCGTTGACCAGGTCATGCGCTCCGAGGTGTTGTCAGATCTTTATGGTTATCCGGTTGATGTGGTGAGAAATCAAGGGCGGATAGTTGTTCTTGGTTCTCATGATCATGATCACCATGAACACGAGGAGTGGGTCTAATGCTCTTCGACTTTTCTGATTACGATCAACTCCTACCGCTTGTAACTAACTCACTGTGGGCCGGTGCAATCCTCGCGTTGATTGGTGGACTGATTGGTGTGTTTGTGGTTAACCGCGAACTGTCATTTGCCGTTCACGGAGTCAGCGAACTGTCTTTTGCAGGAGCAGCAATTGCACTTCTAATTGGGCTAGATGTCGTAATGGGATCTGTGATTGGATCTGTTGCGGCGGCCGCCATTTTGGCAGTCATGGGGAATAGGGCAAAAGACAGAAACTCGATTGTCGCGGTCCTCATGCCATTTGGTCTTGGAATCGGAATCTTGGCTTTGAGTCTGTATCCAGGTCGAGCTGCGAACAAGTTTGGACTTCTAACCGGACAGATTGTCGCGGTGGATGATCCAAAGCTAGAAGCGCTGGCAATCATTGGTGCAATCGTGATAGCGACACTTTTATTTATTTGGAGACCGCTTAGTTTTGCAACGCTTGATCCAGAGGTTGCTGCCGCACGCGGCGTTCCGGTGAGACTGCTTGGCATTTTGTTTATGTTGCTCCTTGGACTGGCAGTTGCAGGTGCGGTGCAGATTGTTGGAGCACTGCTCGTGCTCTCGCTTTTAGTCACTCCAGCGGCTGCGGCACTGAGGCTTTCCAGTTCGCAACTTTGGGTTCCTGTTTTGAGCGTCCTCTTTGCACTGGTTTCAATGCTGGGCGGAATTCTCTTGGCGCTGGGCGCTGGGCTGCCGATCTCTCCCTACGTGACAACCATCTCCTTCCTTATCTACCTAGTTGCTCGGGGTATCGAGTGGACCAGGGGAAAGGCTCGGGCATGACAGCCAAGCGTTCGACCTGGCAAAAACAGGCGGTTCGAGAAATGTTGAGCTCTCAAGAGAACTTCCTTAGCGCCCAGGAGCTGCACCAGAAACTGCTGGCCCAGGGTCAAAAGGTTGGTTTGACCACTGTTTACCGCACTCTGACAGAGCTCGTGGCCGCTTCTGAGGCGGATTCCCTGATGATTGAGGGGGCCGAGGCGCTCTATAGGGCCTGCGGGGCAGAGCATCACCACCACCTGATTTGCACCCGATGCGGGACCACGGTCGAGTTCGAATTGCCCGGGTTCGAGGCCGCAACCAGGCAGATTGGTTCCGAGCAGGGCTTTAGCAATCTCAGCCACAACATCGAGCTCTTTGGAATCTGCTCGAAATGTGGCGTGTCGGGTTGATTTTTCTAGCCTGGGACTTGCTTTTGGACCCGCTCGCCTCCTAAACTTGGGGGGTTGCGTGGGAGTACCTCCCAACAATCCCAAAAACAAAATCTTCGGGTAAACGCGCCCCAAGGAGGAGAAACATGGCGGCCTACTGCCAGGTAACACAGACTGGACCACAGTTTGGTCACAACGTTTCGCACGCTCAGAACAAGACGAAGCGTCGTTTTGATCCAAACGTGCAGAAGAAGACCTACTTCGTTCCTTCATTGAAGCGCAACGTAACCCTGAACGTTTCCACTCGCGGTATCAAGGTGATTGATGCCCGCGGTATCGACTCCGTAGTTGCAGAGCTACTTGCTCGCGGCGAGAAGATCTAAGGATTTATAAATGGCTAAAGACAAGGACATTCGTCCAATCATCAAGCTAAAGTCGACCGCTGGTACCGGGTTCACTTACGTAACTAAGAAGAACCGTCGTAACGACCCAGACCGCATCACTTTGAAGAAGTATGACCCAGTAGTGCGCAAGCACGTTGAATTCCGCGAGGAGCGCTAAAGACATGGCGAAGAAAAGCAAGATTGCAAAGAACGAGCAACGCAAGGTAGTTGTAGAGCGCTACGCAGAGAAGCGCGCAGCACTAAAGAAGGCATTGGTTGACCCTAACTCGACCGACGCACAGCGCGAAGAAGCACGTCTAGGACTTCAGAAGTTGCCTCGCAACGCATCTCCTGTTCGCGTTCGTTCACGTGACCTAATCGACGGTCGTCCACGCGGTGTGCTTTCCAAGTTTGGAATTTCACGTGTTCGCTTCCGCAAGATGGCACACGAGGGTGAGCTTCCAGGCATCACCAAGTCAAGCTGGTAAAAAGCTGTCAAAGACTGCCCTTCGGGGCAGTTTTTATTTAATCCAGTTTTCGATACGCAGACTTGGCACAGCTGAAAAATGCTTTGTGTTGTTTGTTACCAAAATTAGAGACTTAGCAATTGCTTGACCCGCTACTAAGACATCAATGGTTCCGATATCCAAACCAGATTTTCTGAGATCCCACTTCACAGCAGAAGAGACATTCGCATCCTCAAAATCAAAGTTAAGTGTTTGAGTTTCAAGAAGCAGTTGCTCCAGCAATTGTTGAGCGGGATCAGAAAGGTTGTTTTTCCAATTGCGAAGTTCCCAAACTGTGAGCGATGAGATGCACCATTGGGTTGCGAACTGCAATGCCTTTTTCCATACGGTGCGATCCTGCCTAACCAAATAGCTAATCGTGTCGGCGTCAAGTAGATATTTCATTGGTTGTCCGTAAGGCGCATTCGCTCTTCAAAATTTGGCCGAGTATTTGTTTCTACTTCTCGAATAAACGGCGGGATATCAACTTGACCAAGCCTCTGAGCCAGTCTGAAAAATTCTTCATAAGGCTTGGGGTTGTGCATGGTAATTGTCAAGACTTGATTATCCTCATCCCACTTCATCCAGACCTCATCGGTCCCAGAAAAAATACTTGCGGGTATTCGAAGTGCCCTGCTGCCACCGGTCTTGAAGAACTTCGCTTTTTGAATTTCTTTCATGCCGGCCTCCAAGAAAGTAGATACGGCAAGTGTATACATCTCCATGGAATCTATTCAATGGCCAAAGAGCGGCTTTCGGCGACGGTAAGCGGAATCTGTGGAGAACTGGATAACAAAAAACCCGCCCCGAAGGGCGGGTTTCGAGTTCTAACGCCTAAGCAATCGCCACGTAGATCCACAGGCCGGTTGCTACCAGCGCTGGAAGCAACAGCCCGAGGTTCATTTTTAGCGTGTACTTTGACTCGCCACGTACCTGGTGCAGGATGATGGCCGCAACCATCACCAGAGCCAAACCAGCGGTAGCGGCGACACCAAACCAGATGGCCCACTCAAAACCAGGCAGCAGGTAAAAGGCTGCCGGAGCCAAGACGCCACCGATTGCGCCCAAGACCTCAAGCAGTGCAAGGGTGCGGACCGCGCCCATTGATGTCTTCTCGACCCACCCAAAACCTGCACCTAGCAATGTCTCTCTGGATGCGGTGAGCTTGAACTTTCCGGCCTTGAAAAAGCCAAAACCCAAAAATGCTGAAACTGCGAAGCCGATTACGGCAATAAAAATGTCCAAAAGATCTCTCCCGTTTAGTTTTGTCTAGTATACCTAGACAAAACTAAACAAGCAAGCATTTCAAAAATGTGTCTCCGGAGGTTATCCTTGGGGCATGGAAATCAAGGCGGAGTGTGAGCGCAAGGGCAAGGCCTGGCGGGTTCGAGTGCCGCAGCTGGATAACTTGCTGATTTCAACCAAGCGCCTCGACCTAGCCACCGAACAAATCAAAGATCTGGTTCACGAATACCAGGGCGTTGACCGCTGTGATGTGATTGTCAAAGTTGAGACTTCGATGCCTGGAATCATGTGTGATTTGGAAAATGCTCAAGAAAAAATGCGCGTAGCCAACCGCATGCAGGAAGAAGCCTCCAAAGAAATTCGCGAAGTGGTATCAAAACTTCGCGACGAGGGCTTGAGTATGAGAGACATCGGAGTGCTACTAAAGATTTCTCCGCAGCGAGTGGCTCAGTTAACCGAAGCCCTCTAGCTTCTCTCTGCCATCACAGCTGGCTTTGGATTTACGAAGGCCAACAGAATTGTTCCAACCACCAAAACAATAAGTAGACCCAAGATTCCGTAAACAGTTGACTGCTCTTGCGAAATTCCTGCGGCTAATGCTGCAGAGATTGCTGTTGTCCAAAGAAGTGGTGAGATGAAACTAACTGCACGTCCGGTTGTTTGATACAAACCAAATACTTCACCTTCTCTGCCAACCGGAGTGAAGCGCGCGACGAATGATCTGCTCGCTGCTTGCGCGGGACCGACAAACAAAGTCAGAGCCAAACCACCAATCCAGTATGTAATTGGCCCGGCTGAAGCAAATAGGAATACTCCGGTTCCGGCAACAATTAGTCCAACCAGTGAAACCATGATTGTTGTCTTCGCGCCAATCTTGTCATCCAAAAGTCCGCCGATCGCCGCACCAATTCCAGCCATCACGTTTGCAGCGATTCCAAAGAGAATTACTTCGGCTAGTTCAAAACCAAATGCCAGCGAACCTAGCGCTCCACCAAAGGCAAATACACCTGATAAACCATCTCGATATATCGCGGAGGAAACCAAGAACTTGAATGTGTCAGGAGCTTGCTTATACAAACTCTTGAGCTGTGCCCAAAGTTTGTAGTAACTCTCGATTACATTCTCTTTCTTTGCGCCAGGCATGGGCGCAATTTCAGGTACGCGAAGGAACAGTGGAATAGAGAAGACCAACAACCAAACTGCACTGAAAAGAAATACGGCGCGAACATTTAGCGCATCAGTGGTTGGGATTCCAAACCAAGGAGTATCAGTTTGGATAAAGCCGACAAGTGAAACCAAGAGCAAAATGATTCCACCGATATAACCAAGTCCCCAAGCAAAACCAGAAACCTTTCCGATGTTTGAAGGGGTGGAAACCGTCTTGAGCATTGCGTAGTAATTGATAAATGCAACTTCTTGAACAATGCCACCAATTGAGAAAATCAAAAGACCCAACCACAGAAGTTCAGGAGTGGGAGCGATGAAGAATAGCGATGCCATTACACCAGCAAGCATGAAGGTGTTTAGCATTAGCCAGAATTTGCGCTTACCCATCTCGTCCGAGCGCCTACCAAATACCGGTGCAATAAGCGCAACAAAAATTCCAGCGAAGGTTGCAGCTAATCCAAGCGCTCTAGATGTTTCGGCCTCTGGACCGAATGCGGCGCTTGTGATGTAGATCGGAAAAATGAAAGTTGAGAAGATGGTTGGGAAAGGCTGTTCAGCCCAATCCCAAAGTGCCCAGGCGAGAGTTCCTTTAGGTTTTGCAACGGCGTTGTTGGTCATGGGGAAAGTCTAGGGAGTAGCGAACTCCCATGACTCAAATAGTTACCTTCAGTTCACCAATAATTTTTTCGCCACCCAAAACCTTTGGACTTACTTTTTCGCAAAGTTCAACAAAATCCTCTTGAGACAGAAGCCCTTGGTTCAATAGCAACTTCAGTGCTACAGCGGGGGCCGCCCTAAGCGCACCGTCTGCAATTTTGACGCTAACCCCAAAACCCGACCTGGTTCCGATAACGAAGACCCCTTCGGCGCCAATCTTTGCAAGGAAGCCGTGCTTCAAAACGAACTCATCTGGATTGCCGTGATCCCCAACCGCCCAGGCGTGCTCAATCATGGCTGTGGTTAATTCGTTTTCGGTCGCGGCAACCTTTCCGATTGCTCGCGCGAGACCTTGCGAACTAACCGCAAATAGCGGAGCTCCACAACCATCGGTTGTAGGGGGCAATAAGTTTTCGCCGGTGTATTCGGCAATAACCTGGGCAACACTGAGCTGCAGCGGGTGATCGGGCGAGAGGTAATCCGCGGTGCTCCAGCCGGCAACCTTGCAAGCGGCCAAGAATGCTGCATGCTTTCCCGAGCAATTCATGAATTCCTTGGCGGGGGAGGCAGTTTTTGATCTAGCATCGGGGTTCCCAGGCCAGGCCCTAGGACAACCCAAGTCTTTAGTTGTCAGCGAGTGACTATCAAGAATGCTGTTGACTAGGTCAACGTGAGCGGAGGTCCCGAGGTGACTTCCGGCTGAGATAGCCAGTTCCGCACCTGTAAGTCGTAAGCCAGCTCGCCGCATGGCTATTGCTTGCAGCGGTTTTAGGGCACTCCGAGGATAGAAAAGGCCTGCCGGGTTGCCGTGGGTTTCCAAAACTTCGCCTGTCGGAGAGGTCAGGGTTGCGACTCCGAGATGCCTGGATTCGACCATAGAACCCCTGGTCAGATGGGCCAACTCGGCGAAATCTTCAAGTTCTAGCGGCTTTGCCATGCCCAAATCCTATTACCTGACCAAACTTGAGTGATTCACACTCAACTTTCAGGAATATCTGCTTGACAACCGGGTTTGGTTTATTGAAACTTGATACAACAAGACTCAAGTTTGGTCTTAGAACCTATATATAAGGAGAAATACAAGTTATGGGTAGAGCAGTAGGAATTGACCTCGGTACCACCAACAGTGCCGTGACCGTCCTCGAGGCTGGCGAGCCAAAAGTTATCGCCAACGCCGAGGGTTTCCGCACCACCCCTTCGGTGGTCGCCTTCACCAAAGACGGAAACATCCTGGTTGGCGAGACCGCCAAGCGCCAGGCGGTAACCAACGTTGATCGCACCGTTTCTTCGGTGAAGCGACACATGGGAACCGACTGGAAGTTTGCCGTCGATGACAAGAACTACACCCCGCAGGAGATCTCCGCTCGTATTTTGATGAAGCTCAAGCGTGACGCTGAGACCTATCTCGGTGAGAGCGTGACCGATGCGGTTATTACAGTCCCCGCATACTTCAATGACGCAGAGCGTCAAGCAACCAAGGAAGCCGGAGAGATCGCAGGACTAAATGTTTTGCGAATCATCAACGAGCCAACTGCCGCGGCGCTCGCTTATGGACTCGACAAAGGCAAAGAAGATGAACTGATTCTTGTATTTGACCTTGGAGGTGGAACCTTCGACGTTTCGCTACTAGAAGTTGGCAAGGATGATGACTTCTCAACTATTCAGGTTCGTTCAACCTCCGGTGACAACCGTCTCGGTGGAGATGACTGGGACCAGAGACTTGTAGAGCACCTTTCAAAGCGCTTCAAGGAAACCACTGGTGTTGATGTCTCAAAGGACAAGATTGCATTGCAGAGATTGAAGGAAGCAGCCGAGCAAGCAAAGAAGGAACTTTCCCAGGCGACTCAGACAAACGTTCAGCTTCCTTATCTATCGCTAACCGAATCTGGACCTGCGAACCTAGACGAGAGCATTACTCGTGCACAGTTTGAATCACTTACCGCTGACCTACTCGAGAGAACCAGAAAGCCTTTCGAAGATGTGATTCGCGAAGCAGGTGTAAAGGTTGCAGACATCGCACACGTCGTTCTTGTTGGTGGATCAACTCGTATGCCAGCCGTATCAGAACTAGTAAAGAAACTAACCGGAGGCAAAGAGCCAAACAAGGGAGTAAACCCTGACGAAGTTGTATCTGTTGGTGCAGCTTTGCAAGCAGGTGTAATCAAAGGTGAGCGCAAGGACGTTCTTCTTATTGACGTGACTCCGCTTTCTCTTGGTATTGAAACCAAGGGCGGAATCATGACCAAGTTGATCGAGCGAAACACTGCGATTCCTACCAAGCGAAGTGAAACATTCACAACCGCTGACGACAATCAGCCAAGCGTTTCGATTCAGGTATTCCAGGGAGAGCGTGAGTTCACTCGTGATAACAAGTCACTAGGCAACTTCGAACTCACCGGAATTGCACCAGCACCTCGCGGCATTCCTCAAATCGAAGTGACCTTCGACATCGATGCCAATGGAATCGTCCACGTTTCCGCGAAGGACAAGGGAACCGGCAAGGAACAATCGATGACCATTACCGGTGGATCTTCGTTGAGTGAAGAGGACATCGCACGCATGGTCAAGGATGCCGAAGAGCACGCTGCTGAAGACAAGAAGCGTCGCGAAGAGGCCGAGACCAAGAACCAAGCGGAACAGCTTGCCTACTCAACCGAGAAGCTAATCAAGGACAACGACGACAAACTTCCAGAAGATGTGAAGAAGGAAGTGCAGGAAGACGTTGACGCACTGAAGTCTGCTCTAGCTGCTGATGACATGGATGCAGTCAAGTCAGCGCAAGAGAAGCTAATGGCCTCTCAGCAAAAACTTGGTGAAGCAATCTACAAAGCACAACCAGCAGAAGGCGAAGCTCAAGCGGAGGGAACTTCCGAAGACGTAGTCGACGCAGAAGTTGTTGATGACGAGAACGAGGACAAGAAGTAATGACCGATCCCCAGCACCACGAGGGAGATCCAAAGGAAGAGATGACAGAGGAGGGCTCGCCAGTCGAGCCATCCTCTGATCTTCCGGTGGATGATCAGCCCGCATCGGAAACAGATGCGGTGGATCGCGAATTAGAAATCTTCCAAGATCTTCAAAGGCTTCAAGCAGACTTCGTGAACTACCGCGCTCGTGTCGAACGAGATCGCGGAGTTGAAAGACAACTTGCTGTCGCAGAAACTCTTCGAGCATTTCTCCCGGCCTTGGATGATCTGAAGCGTGCCGAAGAGCACGGAGATCTTCAAGAGGGATCTTCTATGGCGGCTGTCGCAAACAAATTGCGTGCCGCCGGGGAGAAGTTTGGGCTCAAGGCATTTGGTGCAAAGGGAGACAAGTTTGACCCTGAGCATCACGACGCATTAGTTCAAACTCCAAATCCTGAAGTAACGGAAGCGGTAGTTGCG
>JBEEIU010000060.1:0-9683 GCA_041169705.1 Actinomycetota bacterium | reverse complement strand
AGACTGATTGACTTTGCGCTCTCTAACTTGATCAACTCAGGACTTCGCCGAATAGTCGTCTTGACCCAGTACAAATCACACTCCTTGGACAGGCACATCTCGCAAACCTGGAGAATGTCTCCCCTGCTCGGCTCATATGTGGCATCGGTGCCTGCTCAACAGCGCTTGGGCAAGCGTTGGTACACAGGAAGCGCGGATGCAATTTTGCAATCCATGAATTTACTAAGTGACGAGCGTCCCGACTACGTCGTAGTGGTTGGTGCGGACCACGTTTACCGAATGGACTTCGATCAAATGCTCACGGCTCACATTGCTTCCGGAATGGACGCTACCGTTGCAGCTATTCGTCAACCTATTTCGCTCGCGAGTCAATTTGGTGTCATCGAAGTCGACGAGTCAAATCCTTCAAAAATCGCCGCATTCCGAGAGAAGCCAAGCGATCCAAAATCAGTTCCCGGAGTTCCGGACCAGGCACTGGTCTCTATGGGTAACTACATCTTTAATGCACATGCGTTGATTGAAGCCATTGAACGCGATGGTGAAGATGAAAGCTCCTCGCACGATATGGGTGGCGACATAATTCCTTATTTTGTTTCACAGGGATTGGCCGGAGCCTACGACTTCACCTTCAATGAGATTCCGGGTGGAACCGAACGCGACAAGGCCTATTGGCGAGACGTGGGAACAATCGATTCTTACTACGACGCGCACATGGATCTGATTTCAACCATGCCAATTTTTAATCTCTATAACAACGAGTGGCCGGTTTTCAATCAGCAAATAAATCTTCCGCCGGCAAAATTCATTCATGATTCCGAAGGTAACCAAGGTCGCACCAATGACTCAATCGTGAGCCTTGGAACCGTTGTGTCCGGTGGCATCGTTGAGCGTTCGGTCCTCTCTCCTGGAGTCCGTGTTCACTCGAGGAGCTTGATTACGGACTCAGTACTTTTGGACTCGGTGACTATTGGAAGAGATTGCACTATTCGTCGTGCGATTTTGGACAAGGGGGTCGTAGTTTCCGATGGTGCCAGCGTTGGAGTGAGCAAGGAACGCGATATAGACCGCGGATTCACGGTAACCGACAGTGGAATCACCGTTGTCGCGAAAGGCCTGCTGGTTACACCTTGACGAAGTTTTTAGTCGTCTTCGATGTTGACTCGACCCTGATTGAAGATGAAGCAATCGAATTACTCGCCGAGTATGCCGGCACCAGGGAAATGGTCTCTGAAATTACCGAACGAGCGATGCGAGGTGAACTTGATTTTGCTCAAAGCCTTAGGGAGCGAGTCGCAACTCTGAAGGGTCTCGACGAGAGCATCTTGCAGCAGGTCGCTCAAGAGCTTCGGCCCACGAAAGGCGCAAGAGAGTTAATTGACGAGATTCGAAAACGAGGCGGTAAATCCGCAGCTGTTTCGGGCGGCTTCATTCAATTACTGGGACCAGTAAAGCAAAAGATTGGTTTTGATCTTCAGCACGCAAACACTCTCGAAGTTCTCGACGGCAAACTCACTGGAAAAGTAAGCGGAGAAATTGTAGATAAGGCCGTAAAGGCTCAAATGCTCATGAAGTGGGCTGCAGAACTGCATGTAGATCTTGAGAACACAATCGCAGTGGGTGATGGCGCGAATGACATCGCGATGATGGAAGCAGCTGGACTTTCAATTGCTTTCGATGCAAAGCCGATAGTTCGTGAAAAAGCGAAGGTCTCGCTAAATAAGCGAGACCTTGCCCAGATTATTGGGCTACTCCCCTAAGCACCGGTGGAGTGCAAGCCGCCGTCCACGTGAACAATTTCACCGCTAGTCGCAGGGAAGAAATCACTCAGTAGCGCAACGATTCCCTTAGCTGCTGCTTCGGTGTCGGTTAGATCCCAGCCGAGAGGTGCTCGATCAGTCCAAAGCTCTTCCATAGTTGCAAAGCCAGGGATTCCCTTGGCTGCAGTGGTTCGCAATGGTCCTGCGGAAATTAGGTTTACGCGAATGCCATCTTTACCCAAGTATCTGGCGAGGTAACGAGCGGTTGACTCAAAAGCTGCTTTAGCAACGCCCATCCAGTCATACACCGGCCAGGAAATTGTGGCGTCGAAGGTCAAGCCAACAACTGACGAAGGGTTCTTCAAAACAGGCAAGCATGCGGTCGTGATGCTCTTCAATGAGTAAGCAGAAACCTGAACGGCCGTGGAGACATCTGGCCACTCTGTCTCCATAAAGTTTCCACCGAGTGCGCTTTGCGGAGCAAATGCAATGGCGTGAACTATTCCATCGATATCGCCAATTGATTCCTTGATTCGTCCCGGGAGTGCAGCAAGGTCATCATCATTAGTGGCGTCGAGCTCAATCACCTTGGCTGGCTTTGGAAGTCGCTCTGCGATTTTGGTCGTAATTGGCAGCATGCGTCCAAACGAAGACAGCAGCACCTCTGCACCCTGCTCTTGCGCGATTCGTGCTGCAGAGAAAGCGATTGAAGCCTCGGTCAGGACTCCGGTAATCAGAATCTTTTTTCCTTCGAGAATGCCCATTGCTGTTTCCTATCTTTCTTACTTAGTGTCCCATTCCAAGGCCACCATCGACCGGAATAACTGCGCCTGAAATATATGCCGCCTCATCGGAAGCTAACCATCTAACTACCGCTGCAACCTCGGAAGGGCTAGCGAATCTTCCTGCCGGGATTCTCGCCTTGTAGCTCGCCGCTAAATCTTCAGGCAGAGCAGATGTCATGTCAGTGTCAATAAAGCCTGGAGCCACAACGTTCGCGGTGATGTTCTTTCCACCTAGCTCCCTGGTGACCGACCGAGCCATGCCCACCAATGCTGATTTGGTAGAGGCATAGTTCACCTGTCCAGGACTTCCCAACAGACCAACAACGCTGCCGATCAAAATTACGCGGCCGAATTTGGCCTTGAGCATGCTCTTTATTACTCTCCTCAAGACTCGGAACACCCCAGAAAGGTTTGTGTTCACGACCTCTTCGAATTCTTCGTCTGACATTCGCATGAGCAAGGTGTCTTTGGTGATGCCGGCATTCGCTACCAAAATTTCAATTGGGCCAAGTTTTTGCTCTACTTCGGCGATGGCTGCATCTAGGGATGCCCCATCCGTGACATCGGCCTTTACGGTCAAACTTCCTTCAGGACCGGAACCACTTCGCGCGGTGACGGCGACTTTGTATCCCTTGGCTACGAACTCTTCTGCAATCGAAAAGCCAATTCCGCGGTTGCCGCCGGTGACTAAAACCGTGCGATTGGCCATTTTGACTCCTAAATCGGGAATAGCATTGGCGCCGTGGCGTTATGAATACCAGCAGTCTAGTAATCCCAACAGCCCAGAGGGGTCAACCAAGTGGCCAAGATCCAGAGCGCAACCTCGATTGAGGTGTCTCCTGAGCAGGAGCGACGCTCGCGCATGATCAAGTACTCGATAGCTATGACCATTCGCATGGTCTGCATTGTCGTGGGGGTATTGGTCCAGGGACCCCTAATGTGGGTGGCTTTCGCCGGCGCTATTTTTCTGCCTTATTTCGCGGTGGTGATTGCCAATTCACCTGGGAAAACCCAAGCCTCAAGTACCATCGTGGCCCCAAAATTGACCATCTCCAACGACCAATTCAAAGTGGTTGATGACAAGTAAGTGCTCCAGGGCTGGCTGCCAGCGTCCGGCCACCAATTTGATTATGTGGCGAAATCCAAGAATTCACGGCCTTGAGCGAACCAAGCAGTGGGCTAGCTGCCCTGATCATCATGAGTATCTGGTTGACTATTTGAAAAGTAGAAACTTTTATCTGGACGAAAGAGCACTTTGAACCCAATTAGGCGCTGGGCACCTTGGATTGCCCTAGTGGTGCTGTTTTCGCTGGCAACTTCACTTTTGTCCTGGTGGCAGTTCTCCCGCCGTGAGGAGCGCGTGGAGAAAATCAACCAAGTCATTGAAAACTATGACAAGTCCTCCATTGCCTTGGATGAAGTGATTTGGGAAATTGATGAATCTGGACTTGCGTCTATGGAGTGGCAACAAGTTTCCATAGAGGGTAAATATCTGCCCGACTTAGTAACTCTGGTTCGAAACAGACCGCTTAACGGTCAGCCCGGATATCTGCAATTGATTCCTTTTCAACTGGCAAGCGGCGAGCTAATCATTATTGAGCGCGGTTGGTTACCGACCGGCTCCGGAAAGCTACTTCCTGATTTGAATCCAGTTCCTAATTCGCAAGCAAAGACTTTGCAAGTTCGACTTAGGTCCTCCGAGCAAGATTTAGGTAAGGCTGAAGTATCCGGTCAGGTTGCTTCAATTCACTTGCCAACTTTGAACCAATTGTTTTCGCAGCGTGGCGAGGTAATAACCACCTATTACGGGCGCTTGGTTTCAGAAAGTCCTGCTTCGACTGAGTTTCCATTTGCATTGCCCAAGCCAAGTTTGAACGAGGGCAACCATTTGTCATATGCGATTCAGTGGATAATTTTCGGCCTTATGGCTTTCTGGGCCCTGATTTGGGCTTATCGCAACGATCGCAGGCTGATGAGAGAGGCTGCGGGAGAGATTGTGCCAAAACAAAAAAAGCGCAATCAAGGCGTTATTGACGCAGAAGCCGAAGACTATTTCGGCTAGTCGCATATGATTGCCGGGTTAGAAAGGTTCAAATGAATTCAAGCACCGCTCCCCTGCTAATCGACAGACTATTTGCAAGAAACAAAGTCACTGACTTGTTGCTTGTGGTGGGAAGCGTTGTATTCATATCAATTGCAGCCCAACTTCAAATTCCTATGTTCCCGGTTCCGATGACCATGCAGACCTTTGCCGTCTTGCTAAGCGCTGCCGCTATTGGAACAACTAGGGCGGCACTTTCTACAACCCTTTACCTTGGTTTGGGTGCCGCTGGATTGCCGATTTTCGCTGGCACGAAAACACTCGCTGGTGCCTTACCCACCGCCGGATATCTGGTTGGTTTTGTCTTTGCGAGCATGGTGGTTGGCTACCTAGCAGCTAAAGGATTTACCGCTTCGGCACCCAAGGTAATTCTTGCTTTCGCCGCAGGTTCGGCAGTGATTTATTTCTTTGGCGTGGTTGGACTGATGGCGTCTCTGAACCTCAATCTTTTTGCAGCGCTTTCAGCGGGAGTTGTTCCGTTCCTGATTGGCGATGCCGTGAAAGCTATTGCAGCTGCAGCGCTTCTGCCAACTGCGTGGAAGCTTACGAATAAGAACTAAATAGAGAAGCCGATTGCGCGCATCATCTCGCGCCCGTCTTCACTAATTCGTTCAGGGCCCCAAGGGGGCATCCAGACCCAATTGATTCGGAATGCTTCTACGACTCCATCTAGAGCTTCAGCGGTCTGTTCTTCAATCACGTCAGTAAGTGGGCAACCGGCCGAAGTGAGAGTCATGTTCACCAGCAACGCACCGTCACTGGATTCCTGAAGACCGTAGACCAGACCGAGGTCCACAATGTTTACACCAATCTCGGGGTCGATGATGTTCTTCATCGCCTCGAGCACTTGGTCATACTTCTCGGGTGATAGCTCCTTTACGTCGTTCATGCACCGACCTTTGTGAAGCGATCGTAGCCCTCTGCCTCCAGACGCTGCGCAAGCTCTGGGCCACCCTGCTCGGCTACCTTTCCGGCAACAAACACGTGAACGAAGTCAGGCTGAATGTAATTTAAAATTCGTGTGTAGTGAGTAATCAGCAAAACACCAAGATCGGTGTTGGATTTAGCTCGGTTCACACCTTCAGAGACAACCTTTAGGGCGTCAACATCCAAACCGGAGTCGGTTTCATCCAAAACGGCAAACTTCGGCTTGAGAAGTTCAAGCTGGAGAATCTCGTGACGCTTCTTCTCACCACCGGAGAATCCCTCATTTACATTTCGCTCGGTGAAGTCTGAGTCCATGCGCAGATTCTTCATGGCTGTGCGTAAGTCGCTAACCCATTCCCTGAGAGCGGGCGCCTCACCACTGAGTGCGGTCTTCGCAGTGCGAAGAAAGTTGCTTACGGAAACGCCAGGAACTTCAACGGGATACTGCATTGCCAAAAACAGTCCGGCTTTTGCACGCTCATCAACGCTCATTTCCAAAACGTTTTCTCCGTCAAGCAGAATCTCACCATCGGTGACTTCGTATCGAGGATGCCCTGCAATCGAATACGCGAGGGTTGATTTTCCAGAACCATTTGGACCCATTACCGCGTGAGTTTCACCAGACTTGATTGTGAGGTCCACTCCTCGAAGGATTTGCTTGGGCCCCTGCTCGGTAGTAACTGAAACGTGAAGGTTCTTGATTTCTAAGGTTGCCATTTTCTATATTCCTATTCAGTTCTACGCTTGGTCGATTTCTAAGAAGATTTCATCGTTTTCGATAAGCACCTCATAAGTTGCTACGGGTTCATAGGCCGGCAAGCTCAAGGGCTTTCCGGTGTTGAGGTCAAACTTGGCACCGTGTGCCCAGCACTCGATGGTTTCGTTATCCACAAATCCTTCACTAAGTGAAATCTCACCGTGTGAACACTTGTCGTCCAGTGCCTTTACCTCGCCGTTTGGGGTGCGAATAACCGCAATCGCGTTGTCTCCAACACGGACTCGGATGGCTTTGCCTGGCTTGATGTCCTCCAGGGCACAAATTCTTAGAGCCATTACGCTCCCGTCCTTTCAAGGTCAAGTTCGATTGCCTCGCGAAGTCGGTTTTCAACTTCCTCGATTCCAATCTTCTGAATTACTTCGTTCAAAAAGCCGCGCACCACTAGGCGTCTAGCATCGTGCTCTGAGATTCCTCTTGACTGTAAATAGAACAATTGCTCGTCATCGAAGCGACCAGATGCACTGGCGTGTCCAGCGCCCTCAATTTTGCCGGTTTCAATTTCTAAGTTAGGAACCGAGTCCGCTCTAGCACCATCTGTTAGTAGCAGGTTGCGATTGAGTTCGTAGGTGTCAGTTCCGGTCGCGGACTCACGAATTAGAACGTCTCCTACCCAAACCGTGTGACTGCCCTTACCTTGCAGCGCACCCTTATAAGTAACCCTTGAAACACAATTAGGGGCGATGTGATCTACATAAGGACGGTGCTCAATGTAATCGCCGCTGTCCGCAAGATAGACACCAAACATATGCACCTGGCCGCCGTTGCTGTTCAAAGAAACCGAAGGTGTGATTCTTACCAGGTCTCCCCCTAGAGAAACCACGACATGCTTCAAGTCGGCATCTCTTCCAACGGTTGCGTACTGTGCGGAGACGTGAGACGAACCCGCTGCCCAATCCTGAATGGACACAAAGTTCAACTTCGCACCGTCTTCCAGGACGAGCTCAACGTTCTCTCCAAGGGTTCCATGGCCGGTGTGGTCAAGTACTAATGTCGCTACAGAAAATTTCTTTGCGTGAACAACCACGTGCAGCGCATGTGCGCCGGAGTTAGTACCTGAGAGCTTGATGAAACCCGCTTGTTCAATTTCAGCGTTTTCTTCAATCTCGATCACTAAGGTCTTGGATGCATTCGACCAGGCTGCTGCTGCAACTCGGTCTTCTGGCAAGCCAGCCTTTCCAATCGGGGCTGCACTGGAATCCATGAACACTGCTGAAATCCCCTTTGGCAGTGTTATTTGAAGTTCTGACTCGGATACTTCCGAATAGACGTCATGGTCAAGTCCGCCAAGTTTCTCTATTGGCAGATATCTCCAGATCTCCTGAAGCTTCGACACCTCAGGAAAATCATTGATGCTAGTTGAGCGAGGTCTCTCGTTTCTAGTTTGAAGTGGGACACCAGCACCATGCGAATGCTCTGAAAGGCCGTGTTGCATTAGCCGACCGCCCCTTCCATCTGCATTTCAATTAGCTTGTTGAGTTCTAACGCGTATTCCATCGGAAGTTCTTTAGCGATTGGTTCGATAAATCCACGAACAATCATCGCCATTGCCTCATCTTCCGGCATACCTCTGGACATCAGATAGAAAAGCTGCTCCTCGGAGACCTGAGAAACGGTTGCTTCGTGGCCCATCGAAACATCATCCTCACGAATATCGTTTGCTGGGTAGGTGTCGGAGCGAGAAATGGTGTCGACCAGTAAAGCGTCACAGCGAACAGTGTTGGCACTGTGATGCGCACCTGGATTCACTCGAATCTCTCCGCGGTAGCTAGTTCTTCCTCCACCGCGAGCAATTGACTTGGAGACGATTGAGCTTGTGGTGTAGGGCGCTAGGTGAATCATCTTTGCGCCGGCGTCCTGGTGCTGACCCTCACCCGCGAATGCCACCGAAAGCGTTTCTCCTCTGGCATGCTCACCTGCAAGGATCACACTCGGGTACTTCATGGTTACCTTCGAACCGATGTTGCCATCAATCCACTCCATGGTCGCGCCCTCGTGCGCAATCGCACGCTTGGTGACGAGGTTGTAGACGTTATTGGACCAGTTCTGAATTGTCGTGTAACGAACTCGTGCGTTTTTCTTAACAATGATTTCAACTACTGCCGAGTGAAGCGAATCAGACTGATAAATAGGTGCGGTGCAACCCTCGATGTAGTGAACATAGGAATCTTCATCCGCAATGATCAGAGTCCTTTCGAACTGCCCCATGTTCTCGGTGTTGATTCTGAAATAGGCCTGCAGAGGAATCTCGACGTGCACGCCTTTCGGGACGTATACGAAAGAGCCACCAGACCAAACCGCGGTGTTCAAGGCTGCGAACTTGTTGTCCCCGGCAGGAATAACTGTTCCGAAGTATTCCTGGAAGATTTCTGGGTGTTCCTTGAGAGCGGTGTCGGTGTCAAGGAAGATCACACCTTGTGCCTCTAAATCCTCACGGATCTGGTGATAAACCACCTCAGATTCATATTGAGCGGCAACTCCCGCGACTAGGCGCTGTCTCTCTGCTTCGGGAATTCCAAGGCGCTCATAGGTCTTCCGAATGTCTTCAGGAAGCTCTTCCCAGCTCTGAGCCTGCTTCTCGGTGGAGCGAACGAAATACTTGATGTTGTCGAAATCTATTCCGGAGAGGTCTGATCCCCAGGTTGGCATTGGCTTCTTCAGGAAAAACTCGTAGCCCTTGAGTCGTCTGTCGAGCATCCACTGTGGTTCGGACTTCTTACCCGAGATGTCCTTGACCACACCCTCATTTATGCCTCGCTTGGCGCTGGAGCCGGCTTCGTCCTTGTCAGACCAACCAAACTCGTAGTTACCAAGTTCCTCTAATTCGGGTCTGTCGATGATCTTTTCGGACACTGATCCTCCTAATTTCCCAAGTAACAACTGGGTTTTTGCTGGTCTAATTCCGGAATGCGGCGTCTAGGTGCGAGACTTATAGATACGGATAAACCTTATCTAGAGATCCCCTCGGGAAGCACTTAGGTGAGCCTAACTTGGAGCAAACTTGAAGCTACTTCGCAAACTCTGGTTCGACAGGATCGTTCCCCCGGCCAGAATCAAGCTCTATGCCTACCTGTCGTTGATTACTCAAATTCTTATCGTGGTCACCGGCGGCGCGGTCAGACTTACCGCCTCTGGTTTGGGTTGTCCGACCTGGCCCAAGTGCACCGATGAGTCCCTGGTAACGACGCCGGAGATGGGCTTTCACGGAATCATCGAGTTCGGGAACCGCCTGCTCACCTTTGTCCTTTTGGTAGTGGCGCTCCTTACCTTTCTGGTAGCCGCTCGAATCCACCCAAAAACCAAAGAAATCGTCCGTCCAATGCTGGTCTTCTTTGGCG
>JBEEIU010000059.1:0-4701 GCA_041169705.1 Actinomycetota bacterium | reverse complement strand
CCTCATACATGATGTATGGGTAACCGGATTCAAACTGCAGTTCCGCAATGCGCTCGAACAGAGTTCTTGCCTTGATCTTCTGCTTGCGAATGCGAGGGTCATCAACCATTTCCTGGTACTTCTCGGTAACAGAGATATCACCAAATGGAATGCCGTAAACCTTCTCGACGTCATAAGGAGAGAAGAGGTACATGTCCTCGTTGTCCTTGGCGAGGTGCATGGTGATGTCTGGAATAACAACACCGATTGAAAGGGTCTTGATTCGGATCTTCTCATCCGCGTTCTCGCGCTTGGTGTCCAGGAATCGCAGGATGTCTGGGTGGTGAGCGTTCAGGTAAACCGCACCGGCTCCCTGGCGAGCGCCCAGCTGGTTAGCGTAGGAGAATGCATCTTCCAGAAGCTTCATCACTGGGATGATTCCCGAGGACTGTCCCTCAATCTTCTTGATTGGAGCGCCGTACTCACGAATGTTGGAAAGGCTCAGTGCCACACCGCCACCGCGCTTGGAAAGCTGCAGGGCTGAGTTGATACCGCGAGAGATTGACTCCATGTTGTCTTCGATGCGAAGCAGGAAGCAGGAAACGAACTCGCCGCGCTGCTTCTTTCCGCAGTTTAGGAAGGTTGGTGTTGCTGGCTGGAAGCGACCAGAAATGATTTCTTCAACTAGCGATACCGCGATGTCTTCTTTACCTTCTGCCAAAGTCAATGCGACCATCACTACGCGGTCTTCGAATCTCTCAAGGTAGCGAGAGCCATCGAAGGTCTTTAGTGCGTATCCGGTGTAGAACTTATAAGCACCCATGAATGCTTCGAAGCGGAACTTCTTGGAGTAGGCAAGCTTCTCAAGTTCCTCGATGAACTCGAAGCGGTACTGGTCCAGGATTTCTTTCTCGTAGTAGTCGTTCTCAACTAAGTAGTCGAGTCTTTCCTTGAGGCTGTGGAAGAAAACGGTGTTCTGGTTTACGTGATCGAGGAAGTACTTGCGAACCGCGAGCTTGTCTTTCTCAAGCTGCATCTTCCCTTCGCTGTCCCAAAGATTGATCATCGCGTTGAGCTCGTGATAGCTCATCGCTGATTCGACTCCAGTAGCGCCGGTTGCAACTCCGTTGTCGTCGGCGAGTTCTACTAGTTGGTTTGCCATAGCTGGGCCAGCCTCTCTTTTACTTCCTGTACTTCTTCTGGGGTGCCTAAGAGTTCAACTCTTTTTAGAAGCGGAACCCCAAGTTTTGTTGCGACGATGTCTCCGGCCAAACCATATGAATCGCCAAAATTGGTGTTTCCGGTCGCGATCACGCCTTTTACGTGTGACCGGTTGACCGGGTTGTTCAAGAACTTGATTACCTGCTTCGGAACAGTGTTCTTGTCATCCCCAGACCCATAGGTGGGAACTACCAGGACGCTGTCCTTGTCATAGGTAAACTCGGCAGCTTCTTCCGTTTTTAGCGGAATTCTTACTGTCTTGACGCCGAGTTTTTCGACAAATCGTTTGGTGTTCTCCGAAACTGAGGAGAAATAAACGACGTCGTACATGGTCGCAAGCTATGCAGATAGTGCTTGGATGCGGTCCATGCGGAAACCACTCCAGTGGTCGTCTCCAGCGACGACAACAGGGGCGGCTGTGTAGCCCATGGTCTTCACCATTTCTAGGGCTACAGGGTCCTGGCTCATGTCAACCTCGTCATATTCGATCTGGTTGCGCTGAAGCATGCGCTTAGTGCTGTCGCACTGCACGCACGAAGGAAGTGTGTATACGGTTACCGCCATTGGTATTCCTCCTAAGAACCCTGGTTTTTAGGGTTTTTAGCCCCTTTTTTCATGAATTTTCGTGAAATTTTTCGCTTTCGCGGATTTGAAACTATAGCACCGAACCACTAGATGTAGTGGCGAGTCGCAAAATTTTTCACTTATTTAGTTGTTGTGCGAAACATTAACCCACAACTTGAACTTGAGTGACACTAAGCGGCCCGCGTGTCGCGGGATTGTTCATCAAATGTGTCTTTCCTCATTCGACAAGTTGTAGAATTAGGTTGTTTTGCACACCATTTGACCCCATGGGTCAGACATTTATTGGAGTAAGAAGTGAAGCGAATTGCCGCCGTTTTGGCCCTTGGAATTGCCCTAACCCTCTCGGGTTGTGCCCCAACTGAGGAGGTAACCATCTCAAACCCCTGGGTGCGCGCCTCTGAGTACTCCGACCACGTCGGCGGCATGACCGGTGTCTTCATGGAGATCACAAACAACAAGTCCGAGCCAGTGACTTTGGTTGGCGGAACCGCCGAACTTGCAAACATGGTCGAAATCCACGAGATGGCCATGATTGGCGACGAACTAAAGATGCAGAAGTTGGAAAACGGACTCGTAATTCAGCCCGGAGAGACCGCAGTTTTGGAAATGGGTGGTTACCACGTGATGCTGATGGATCTTAAGCAAGCGATTTTGGCTGGAGATGTGGTTTCTCTTACCCTTGATTTTGAAGGCGCCGAAGATATCGAACTCAAAGATTTGGTAGCGAAGCCTTCCGAGGGTGGCGACGAGGAATACCACTCCGAGGAGATGGATCACTAATTGGTTTCACGCAGGGGGTTTCTAGCTGGCTCAGCCATAGCCGGATCCTCTGCAGCCGTGGGCATTGCAACCGGTGCTACGGCCTCACAAGTGTTTGGTGAAACAGAACTAAAGACCGCAAAAACCTCACACGAATTCTTTGGACCCCACCAAATGGGAATTGAGTTACCAATTCAGTCGGTCACAAATTTCGTGACGCTTGATTTGAAATCAACTACTGACCTTGCAGCCATGAAACGCTGGATGTTGCTCCTAACCGATGACATCCAGCGCTTGGCTAAAGGTGAGCCAGTGCTCGCGGATCCAAATCCGGAACTCTCCATCGGTGCGGCAGGCTTTAGCGCTTACGTTGGTTTTGGTTATTCGCTCTTTGAAAAACTCAATCTGCAAAACGAATTGCCTAGTGGCTTTATTGAATTGCCCAGTTTCAAGATGGACAAATTCCAGGAGGAGTTTGTCGGAGGCGACGTCTTGATTCACGTTGCAGCCGATGACCCGATTGTTTTATCTCACGCGACTAGAAGCCTGATTCGTGACTCAATGCCATTCGCGACTTTGCGCAGCATGCAAGCTGGCTTTGCCCACTCCCCAGGCATGGTTTCTGAGGGCGTCACGCACAGGAATCTGATGGGCCAAATTGATGGCACCGCAAATCCAAAATTAAATACTTCCGATTTTGATGACGTGGTTTGGATTCAAGATGGCCCGCAGTGGATTCAGGGCGGCACGCTCTTGGTTTATCGAAGAATCGAAATGAACCTGGACACCTGGGATCAACTCGGCGCTCCAGCCAAAGAAGAAGTAATCGGAAGAAAACTTTCAAATGGCGCACCACTCACAGGCGAAAAAGAATCTGACATTCCAGACCTCGATGCCCGTCACGCAAATGGATTGAAAGTCATTCCGGAATTTGCTCATATCAGGAGAGCCGCACCCGACGCACCTGGCGAAAGAATATTTAGAAGACCCTTCAGTTATGAACTTCCAGCAACTCAAGCGGGATCTGCAAATGTTGGACTAATTTGGAACGCCTATCAGCGAGATATCGAAAAACAATTTCTTCCAATCCAGCGAAGGCTTGAGCAGTTAGACCTGCTTAATAATTGGACCACTCCAATAGGTTCCGCAGTCTTCGCGATTCCACGGGGGGTAGCGCCCGGTGAAGTTATTGGTCAGGGACTATTCTTCTAACAGTGCGGGAAACCAAAAAGCGAACCAGGCCGGTCATTGAATCCGGAGCATCGCTAAATAAAAAGCAGCTAATTCGCTACATAGTCATTCTCGCGTTAGCGATAAGCCTGATCCCGTTCACCATCGACCCCTACCTCCCAGCATTTCCAGAGGTCGCAGACTTCTTCGGGGTGCCAAACGGAGTGGTGCAGTCATCTCTAGCGGGAGTCACATTCGGATTGGCCGTTGGTCAATTGATTGCGGGGCCACTCTCAGACGCTTTGGGTAGAAGAGTTCCGCTGATTCTCGCTCTCGCAGGATTTGGGTTTAGTGCGATAGCGGTTTTCTTTGCACCCAGCTTTGAAGTTTTGCTTGCGCTGCGCTTCGCCATGGCATTCTTTGCGGCGAGCGCCGATGTAATAGCGAGGGCCGTGGTTCGAGATCTATACAAGGGCGAACCCATGCAAAAGATGCTGAGCCAGATCTACCTAATTCAGGCACTCGCCCCAATTGCTGGACCAATCTTGGGAGCGCAGCTACTTGGATTCTTGCCCTGGCAAGGAGTGTTTGTGGTTTTCGGGTTGATTGGTTTGGTGATAGCCCTAGCCGCTCAGATTTCGCTTATCGAGACTCTTCCAGAAGGGCAGCGTCGAAGCATTAGCCCAATAGGTATTGCCAGGGGCTACCTCTCTGTTTTACAGGACCGCCCCTACATAGGACTCATGGTCTTTGGTGCCGCACAAATTGCTGGATTGTTCGGATACCTAAACACGGTTTCATTTCTTTATCAAGACGGCTTCGGACTCAACCAGTCAGACTTCGGTTTTTGGTTTGCTTTCAACGCGGTTGCTTCATACCTGGGCGTGCAGCTTGGAACATATCTAGCGAAGTTTTTCCAGGGACAGTGGATGCTGTTGGTTTACGGCCTAATTGGAGTCTTTGCCGGCGCACTAATGATGATCACAG
>JBEEIU010000058.1:0-4451 GCA_041169705.1 Actinomycetota bacterium | reverse complement strand
AGACAATCACGGCACGGTTTACAGACTCATCGACCGTCACGGAGATTTGCGCGGAGTTGACTCCCAGCACAGATGAAGTCTTTGGTTGCTCACCGGCCGGCAATAGCTGAATAAATGCTTCGTCACCATATGCATCTTGGTATGCAGTTCTAAGAGCTTCCAAGTTAGCTCCCGAGGATAGAGGCGCCGTGCAAACGGCCAGAATTCCGCGACTCATTGGGACCAAAACTGGAGTGAAGCTAACTGTAACGCTTTGTCCCGAAGCCCTTTGAAGATTCTGAATGATTTCAGGAGTGTGTCTGTGAACACCACCAACGCCATACGCTCTTGCTGAACCATGGATTTCAGAAGCGAGCAAATCTGCACTGGCAGAACGACCCGCCCCAGAAGTTCCCACCGACAAGACTGCGCTGATGTCTTGTCCTTGCAATAACCCCGAAGTCATTCCTGGTGCAAGCGCAAGAGTGATGGCCGTAACGTTGCATCCCGGGACTGCTACTCGCTTTACAGAGCGAAGTTTTTCCCTTTGCTTGCCGCCCTCTAGGAGTGTCAATTCAGGCATGCCGTATGGCCAAGTTCCTGCGTGCTCTGTTCCGTAGTACTTTTTCCAATCCTCCGAATTTTCTAATCGGAAGTCAGCACCGCAGTCCAAGACCAAAATTTCCGCAGGTAATTGAGCTGCGATCTCGGCGCTCTTGGCGTGTGGCAAAGCCAAAAAAACCACGTCATGATTTTTAAGGTTCGATGCGTTGGTTTCCTGAAAAACACGATCTGCAAAACTTGCCAGGTGCGGGTGCAAACTACCAATAGTTTGCCCAACATTTGAATTTGCAGTCACGACGCCAAGTTCAAGTTTCGAGTGGGCCGCAATTAGACGCAGTAGCTCTCCGCCAACATATCCGCTGGCCCCTGCAACAGCTACTTTCAATTTCATGAGCGTTGCCTAACTTCTAATTTCTGCGCCGTGAGACTTATGAGCAAGTTCAATTGCTAATTCTTTGGCGGCGGTCGCTTCGGCCTGGGTCAAAGTTCTGTCTGTTGCCCTAAAGACAAGATTGAAAGTGAGTGACTTCTTTCCATCGGGTAGGTTTGCGCCGCGGTAGTCGTCGACCAACACAACAGATTCGAGAAGCTCTCCAGCACCAGACCTCAGGGTCGCGAGAAGTTCTCCCGCCGCAACCGATTGGTCTACAACTAGAGATAGATCCTGGGTTGCTGCTGGCATGACCCGAAGTTCAGCTGCCGAAACAACATCTGGAGCAAGTGCGAATAATTTCTCAAGATTGATTTCGAAAACTCCTACCCGTCTGGGCAGGTGATTGGACTCGGTAATCTCGGGGTGAAGCTCGCCAACCGAGCCAATTACTGACTTTCCAATCCGCAATTCTGCAGACCTTCCGGGGTGGAAACCAGGTGCCGAATTCTGATGGAGCTCTAGCTCAAGGCCCGCAGCTTTAGCTACCAACCTCGCCGCTTCGATAACCTGCGGATACCCAGCCTCTATTGCAGGCTGCCCCAATTGGTTCGTAACCCACTCGCCCAGAACCACTCCTGAGATGAGTCTTGGCTGAGTTGGAATAGTTTCGTTCAATTCCTTGAGCGTCTTGGCATCCGGGCGCTTGTTGCCAACTGGCAGCTCACCAACCTGCGCGGCAGAATTCGGAAGGAAGACAGAGCCTTCTTCAACAAGCGCGATGTTGACTTGCCCGCGCGCGAGATTTCTTGAAGCGGCCGCCACGAGCCCTGGAATCAGAGACTTTCTCAGCGCCGGGGCTTCGGTTTGAATTGGATTCTCAAGAAGTACCGATGGGCCCGAGGAATACAAAGCGTTTTCTTGCTCCGAGACAAATGGATAGTTCAAGACTTCAGTAAATCCTGCGCCAACCAAAGAGCCAAGAGCCCTTCTCCTGAGCTGCTGTCTTCTGGTTAGTCCCTTGCCTGGTGGAGCAACGGGTATGCGAGATGGAATCTTGTCATAGCCGACAAGCCTTGCAACCTCCTCAACAAGATCTGTATTGTGACCAAGATCAGGCCTCCAGCTTGGTGGAGTGACTTTTGCTACAGCACCTGCTACTTCAACTGCGCAGCCAATTTGAACAAGTACTTTTTCAATAGTTTCGGAGGAGTATTCAACGCCTACGTATTTCGATGCGAATTCAAGTGGCAATTCAATTTGCTTGGAATCAACTACCGAACCTACCTCTGCACCAACTCCGGTGAGTCGGGCGCCGGCAAACTCGATGAGTAAATCCGCGGCTCTCGAGATAGCAAAGTCTGCAACCTTGGGGTCCACGCCTCGCTCAAAACGCTTTGAAGCTTCCGATGGAAGTTTGTGGCGCCGAGCGGACCTGGCAATTGAAATTGGATCGAAAGTGGCTGCCTCGAGCAAAACTCTCGAGGTGGATTCGGAAACTTCCGTTCTCGCTCCGCCCATAACTCCCGCGATACCAATTGGGCCAGACTCGTCAACAATCAGTAAATCTTCTTCGTGCAAAACTCTTTCTTTGCCATCCAGAGTTTCGATTGTTTCTTTGTTTTTTGCACGCCTCACGGAAATGCCGCCTACCAACTTGTCTGCGTCGTAGGCGTGCAGTGGTTGTCCAAGTTCCAACATCACATAGTTTGTAACGTCCACAGCTATTGATATGGAACGCATTCCCGCAAGTCGAAGTCGGTTGACCATCCATGACGGAGATTGTGCTTTGGCATCAACATTGGAAAGTTCAAGAGCTAGAAATCTCGAGCAGCCAGCCTTACCGTGAATCGGTGACTTGTCTTCAATTTGTAACTTGAATCCCTTGCCATTCTTCACAACTACATTGCTTGCGGGATCGGTAAATTTTGCACCCGTTGCATGGGAGTATTCGCGAGCAATTCCACGAATTGAAAGACAGTAACCGCGGTCTGGAGTCACATTTACTTCTGCAGCGGATTCGGCTAACCCCAGTAGCTCAAGCGCGTCAACGCCGACCTCTGGATCGAGATCCAGGGTCGCAAGTCGCAGAATTCCTTCGTGCTCATCACTGAGTCCAAGCTCTCTTGACGATGCGATCATTCCATCTGATACATGGCCATAGGTTTTTCTCGCTGCGATGCTAAATCCACCCGGTAGCTCTGCACCTGGCAGGGTGACGACTACCTTGTCTCCAACTTCAAAGTTGCTGGCACCGCAGACAATTCCTCTGACGTCCTCGCCGCCATCCAAAGCTTTTTTGCCCTCTGGCGCCACTCGAACCTGGCACCATCTAATGGTCTTGCCATTCGCTTGCTTTTCCGCGGTGAACTCGAGGACCTGGCCAACTACTACGGGGCCAGTAACACCGCCCCCAATTGCACCCTCCTCTTCAAGGCCAACCTTGACAAGTTCGGCCATGACGGACTGAGGGGTTGCATTCTTTTGAAGCTCTACAAACTCACCCAACCAACTAAGCGGGACGCGCATCAGATCACCGAACCAAACTGTTGGCTGAACCGAACGTCTGCCTCGACCATGTCGTGCATGTCTCTCACGCCATTTCTGAACATCAACGTGCGCTCAATTCCCATTCCAAATGCAAAGCCCGAGTAAACCTCCGGATCAATACCGGCTGCAAGCAATACGTTTGGATTTACCATTCCGCAGCCGCCCCACTCGACCCAGCGAGCGCCGCCCTTAGCTGCAGGGTGCCAGACATCTAACTCGGCAGATGGTTCGGTGAAAGGGAAGAAGCTTGGTCGTAAGCGAATCTTCGCCTCAGGACCGAACATTACTCTGGCGAAATGCTCAAGGGTCCCCTTGAGGTCTGCCATGGTAAGGCCCTTGTCTACCGCCAAACCCTCAACCTGGTGAAAGACCGGGGTGTGAGTAGCGTCCAGTTCGTCGGTTCTAAAGACTCGACCCGGACAAAGCACGTACACCGGGAGTTCTCTATCAAGCAGCGATCTAACCTGCACCGGTGAGGTATGGGTTCGCAGTAAAAGATGCGCATCTACCGGGGCTACGAAGAAAGTGTCCTGCATCGCCCGGGCCGGGTGGTCCGGGTGAAAATTCAGCGCGTCAAAATTGAACCACTCGTTTTCAAGTTCGGGGCCATCGGCAATTTCCCAACCCATGCCAATAAAGACGTCACTGATGTTATCCATAAGCAGGGAAAGCGGATGTCTAGCCCCGGTGCGCAACACCCTAGGGGCAGCAGTCATGTCCACGACCTCCGCCGCTAGCTGAGCCTGAGCTGCAATCTTGCCCAGGGCGGCCTCTTGGGTCTCGAACGATGCGACAATCTGGGCCCTTGCAGAACCAACAAGCTTTCCCGCATCAGCCTTCTGGTCTGCCGGAAGCTTTCCAATTGCGGAATAGAGCTTCGCGATAGGTGAACCATCCCCCACAATCGAGGACTTCAGGGCTTTCAGTTCATCCAGGGTCTTCGCGCCCAAAATGGCAGCCTCAGCCTGCGATTGCACATTGGCAATCG
>JBEEIU010000057.1:0-3058 GCA_041169705.1 Actinomycetota bacterium | reverse complement strand
TCTGCTCGCAGGCGCAGTCTTTATAAGCCTCTTTTGAACGAATCAGGATCACTTTGTTCCCTTTCGCTCTTGAAGCATCTTCCTAAGGTCAATTAGCGCGCCCTCTTGGCGAGGAAGTCTTCGCTGTCTTGGGTCAAAGGCGTCTCTAAGTCCATCTCCTACGAAGTTAATGGCCAAAGCAATCAAAACAATGAACAAACCTGGATACCAAAACAGCCAGGGGCGGGTTTTGAATGCCTCGTTGTATTCGGAAATGATCTGACCCAGTGAAATATCTGGAGCGACAATTCCAAATCCCAGATAGCTAAGGGATGTTTCAATCAAGATTGCCGCGGACATCAAAAGTGTTGCGTTCACAACAATCACGCCAATGGCATTTGGAAGGATGTGCTGGAAAATAATTCGCAAGTTTCCAGCCCCTGCCACTCGAGCTGCGTCCACGAATTCTCTTTCACGCAGCGAAAGAAATTCTGCGCGCACAAGCCTTGCAAGACCGGTCCAGGCAATTAGCCCTAAGAGAATTCCCAGGCTCACTGCGTTTCCACCGAAGGTTCTTCCGAGCACCGCACCCAATACCAAGGTTGGAATGATGATGATCACGTCTGTGAAGCGCATCATGATGCTGTCTACTTTTCCCCTGAGGAAACCAGAGACTGCGCCAACAATTACTCCAATGATGGTCGCGATACTTCCAACCAGGACAATCACCAAAAGCGACTGCTGAATGCCGCGCATCACTCTTGCAAAAATGTCTTTTCCTAGAGTGTCCTGACCAAATGGGTGCTCTCCGATTTGGAAGGGCCAGATGCTAAGTGTTGGAGTTCCTCCGGCATTCAGGATTGGGTAGTTCTCATACCAGTTGTATTTCCACCAACCCTCGATGCGAAGCCCGTCAACTATAAGTCTTCCGGTCTCTTGGTTTGCTACTAGCTTTCCGGAACCTCCGACCACTATTCCTACGGAAGTGAAGGCAAGTAGCGCAATTAGCCCCAGAACGATCAGCGAGGCAACCGCAGCCTTGTGGTGGAAAAAGCGCCTTCTAACTATCGTGCCGAGTGAGAGACCCTCAGTCTCGCGCTGCTCGATGGAGATCTCTGAATTCAAAGCTGCAGTTGCAGCCTTTGTCTTCTTAGCCATTTAGCTCACCCGAATTCTTGGGTCTAGCGCCGAATACAAAAGGTCTGCAACGATGTTGAATACCACCGCGATCGCACCGGTAACTAGGAAGAAACCCATCACGAGGTTCACGTCTACGTGACTGAGGCCGTTACTAAAAAGTGCTCCCATACCCTGCCAAGCAAAGACTCGTTCGGTGATAATTGCGCCACCGATTAGTCCTGCGATGTCGAAAGTGATGATTGTGGCGATTGGAATCATTGCGTTTCTAAATGCATGTCGCATGATTACCGCTCGCTCGGGAAGGCCCTTGGCTCTAGCGGTGCGGATATAGTCCTGGTTCAAAACCTCCAGCAAAGAAGATCTCGCATAACGGGTGTAACCGGCAACAGAAATAATCATTAGGGCAATGGTTGGCAAAATCAGGTGACCGAAACTATCTAGCATTCGAAGCCACATGTCATCGCTCTTCGCAAGCGACGGTGTAACCGCACCAATGGTTGAAATAAATCCAGCCTTTAGGTTTATGGCGGCGGTGTATTCCTCAAAGCGCATCAGCATCTGATCCAAAATCAAAACAATCACAGATAGCGAACCAATCATCGCGCCCATGCGCGAGATTTCTTTTTTGTCGTCTCCCCCAAGGAAGAAACCTGCCAAATAGCCAAGGCCCCCGAGCACAAAAACCGCAATCAAAATGCTCAGTGGGTTATTCACAAAAAAGAACAAGAACTGGAACGGGTACCAAAGTGCGGCAACCAGAACAGTTACAACCCCGGCCGTCATGACAGCTTTCTTGTCATCTAGACCGCGGTTCAGAAGCGTCACAATCGCAGCTAACCCCGCGGTTAGCAGAATTACTCCAAAGATTCCGATTGAAGGATTCTTCAGCCACTGAGTCAGCGTTGAAACAGTAAGCACTGCTCCTGAAAGCACCAAGGAAATCAGGAATACTCGTATTCGAGTTTTGAGTCCCCCACCAACTATTCCGGCGACTATAAATGCCAGACCTAGCGCTATCAGTGCGGTGGTGACAGGTGGGATTACCGGATCCTCTAAGAATTGATTGAAGCGAATTGCACCAAATTCCTTGAGCAAAACTGCGACCCAGAAAATCGGTAGTGAATAAAAAACAAAAGCAAAAAATGTAACCGTGTAGTCATAACCGGAGTACTGCCGAAGCGCGGTAGTCATGCCGATTGTGATTCCAACGATGATTGCGAGGATGGTTGCCAGGGTCACGAGCTGAAGCGTGGATCCCATTGCGGTGGCAAGTGCGTCAATCACCGGTTGCTCACCCTGAGCGATTGAAATCCCTAAGTTGCACTGGCCGATTAGGCACCCGGCAGCCCCCCCAAGCCAAATGAAATATCGCAGAGCTGGTGGGACATCGAGATTGAGAACCTCGGTAAGTCTGTCGATCTTGACCTGTGCGTCTCTGGTGCCGGCGGCCCTGAGGTCTGCAAGCGGATCTCCGGACATGGCAGTGAGGATGTAGACAATAAAAGACGCCACCAGCAACACCACAACCGTGGCAGCCAAGCGGCGCACTACAAACCCAAGCATCTTTGCCTCTCAATCGTGCTGAGGGGCCTTCGCCGTGAAGGCGAAGACCCCTTGCACTTATGTGTCTAGGTTATCCCTGGACAGGCTTCCAATCCCAGAAGTTCCAGAAGAAGTAAGGAACCAATGGGTTCATGCTTACGCCCTCTGTTCCCTTGTCCCACCAGGTGAGACCAGGGAACTGGAAGATGGTGATGCTCATGGCGTCGTTCCAGAGTTCCTTCTCGACGTCACGAAGGATTTCGTACTGACGGTTGGTGTCAAGCGTGCTGTTTAGCTCCTCTAGAAGAGAGTCAACAGTTGCGTTTGAGTAGTTACCGAAGTTCGAAGGCTGTCCGGTACCTAGGTACTGGTCAGAACCGGTTACTGCCAATGAAGT
>JBEEIU010000056.1:0-5884 GCA_041169705.1 Actinomycetota bacterium | reverse complement strand
GGGTCCGTGTCCGCGTCTGTTGTGAAAAGTCCAAAGCTGAGTGCCTGTTGTTTTTCAGAGTCAATCAACCCGTAACCGCAGCGAGTAAGTCCGGGGTCGACTCCAAGGATCAGGCTCAACTGGAGCGAGCCTCTAGTTCGGCAAGGGCCGAAGAATCAATATCCATGTTCGTATAAACATTCTGGACATCATCAAGATCCTCTAAAGCATCAATCAGCTTGATGACCTTTTCTGCCAAATCTGCATCTGCCTGAATTTTCAGTGATGATACGAACTCAACGTCTGCGGATTCGTAATCGATGCCCGCAGATTCGAGAGCCGCTCGGGCGCTAACCATGGAAGAAGGATCTGTAGTCAGAACAAAGCTCTCACCATTGTTTGAAATGTCCTCAACGTTGTGCTCGAGAGTAGCTTCCAGAACCGCATCCTCGTTCGTTGCACTAGCTGGAACAACAATCACTCCCTTGCGCGCAAATTGATAGCTCACCGAACCAGGATCTGCCATGTTGCCATTATTTTTTGTAACGGCAAGTCTCACCTCAGCCGCTGCGCGATTTCGGTTATCTGTCAGGCATTCGATGAGAAATGCGACACCGTTGGGTCCATAACCCTCGTACATGATGTTGCTGTAATCGACGCCGTCTCCCAGGACACCAGAACCACGTTTAATTGCGCGCTCGATATTTTCGTTTGGAACTGAGTTCTTTCTGGCTTTGTAGACCGCGTCATAGAGCGTTGGGTTTCCGTCTAAATCTGCTCCGCCGCTTCGAGCCGCAACCTCTATGTTTCGAATTAGTTTTGCCCATAGCTTCGCGCGCTTGGCATCATTGGCCGCTTTTTTGTGTTTGGTGGTTGCCCACTTGGAGTGTCCTGACATAGCCCCTCTAAATTACAGGGTTTTAGCCCTTTATTGATTCAAGAAACAAAGTGTGCAAAGTTTTTGCACCCGTGATTTCAGGGTGAAAGCTTGCGCCCCAGATATTGCCAGCGCGAACGGCAACAGGCTCTCCATCAAGGGTTGCAACGATTTCCGTTGCTTTTGAATCCAAGATTTTTGGAGCACGTATAAATGCAACAGTCTCTCTCGCGCCCGCAATGTCAACTGCGGCCTCGAAAGAGTGGGTTTGACCACCGTAAGCATTTCTGGAGACCTTGATGGGCAATCCGCCACAGAACTCTTGCCCCTTTATTGCACCCTCGACTTCGTCGGAAAGCATTATTAGACCTGCGCATGTGCCAAGCACAGGAAGACCCGCTGCAATTAGCCTCCTAATTGGTTCGAGCATCCCAAATGACTTAGCGAGGTTTGAAATTGCGGTCGACTCCCCTCCGGGAATGACCAGAGCAGAGATTCCTTCGAGATCCTGCTCGGTGCGAACTTTTACTGCCGCATGTCCAAGCTCTCTAATCAGGGCTTCGTGTTCGCGGAAGTCGCCTTGAAGCGCTAAAACGCCAACGCGCAAATTACCAACCGCGCTCAGCTAGTCGATGCGGTGCTGGAAGATCATTTACGTTGATTCCGACCATGGCCTCGCCAAGTCCACGCGATACCTCCGCGATAACCTTCGGGTCGTCGAAGAAGGTGGTGGCCTTCACGATTGCAGCTGCACGTGCTGCTGGGTTGCCACTCTTGAAGATTCCTGAACCAACGAAGACACCATCAGCACCGAGCTGCATCATCATCGCTGCATCTGCAGGGGTAGCTACTCCGCCGGCTACGAATAACACAACAGGCAATTTCCCTGTTTGAGCTACTTCGCGTACTAGCGGATATGGCGCCTGCAATTCTTTTGCAGCGACATAAAGCTCGTCTTCGGTTTTGGCGGCTAGCGCTCTGATCTCAGAAGAGATGGTTCGAATGTGCTTAGTTGCTTCAGAGACGTCGCCAGTTCCAGCCTCTCCCTTGGAACGAATCATTGCGGCACCCTCGGTAATTCTTCTTAGTGCTTCGCCAAGGTTTGTTGCTCCACAAACGAAGGGAACTTCGAACTTCCATTTATCGATGTGGTTCACGTAGTCCGCTGGCGAGAGAACCTCGGACTCATCGATGTAGTCAACTTCGAGGGACTGTAGTACCTGAGCCTCTACAAAGTGTCCAATGCGAGCCTTTGCCATCACCGGAATAGAAACAGAGTTGATGATCTGGTCAATCAGGTCTGGGTCAGACATTCTTGCGACTCCACCCTGGGCCCGAATGTCTGCTGGAACGCGTTCCAGCGCCATGACGGCAACTGCACCTGCGTCCTCAGCAATTTTGGCTTGGTCTGCAGTTACGACATCCATGATCACGCCGCCCTTGAGCATCTCTGCCAGGCCGCGCTTAACTAGTGGGGTTGCTGTTTCGTTGTTTGGGGACATGCTTCAATCCTAAGCGGATTCGGTCCAGGCCTTAGCAATTGTTTCTCTAACTTCCCCAAGCAGAATGGGCAGGGCCTTGGTTTGGGCAATAATCGGAAAGAAATTGGCGTCATGGCGCCATCTTGGAACTATGTGTTGGTGAAGATGGCCGGCTATTCCTGCGCCAGCAAGCTCCCCCTGATTCATGCCGATATTGAATCCAACCGCACCCATTTTGCGCCTGAGCACTCGCATCGCGGTCTGAGTGAGCTCACCAATTTCCAGCATCTCCTCGGCCGTCGCCTCGTCGTAAAGCGGGACGTGGCGGTATGGGCAGACCAGAAGGTGGCCAGTGTTGTAGGGAAAGAGATTGAGAAGCACGTAGCAGCTCTTGCCTCTGTAGACAATTAGGCCGTCTTCGTCGCTCTTTTCTGGCGCCAAACAAAATGGACATTCGTCGTCGGGCGGCTGCTGACCCTCTCTCAGATACACCAGTCGATGCGGAGTCCAGAGCCGCTGGTAGTTGTCCTGCATGCCCGAGAAGGATTCCAAGAATTCGGACACTAGACCTGAACCTTGTTCGCGATCGCCTCGGTAATCTCTCTAATTGCGTCTGCGACAGGCACGTCGTTTCGCTGGGAGCCATCGCGGAACCGAAGCCCCACTGTGCCCGCCTCAACATCTCGCCCACCTGCAAGAATCAGGAATGGAACCTTCGCCATGGTGTGGTCACGAATCTTCTTCTGCATTCTGTTATCGCTGGAGTCAACCTCCACCCTCACTCCATGCTTGCGAAGTTCGGCTGCGACTGCATTCAAGTGCTCAAGGTGCTCGTCCGCAATTGGAATTCCAACCGCCTGAACAGGCGCCAGCCATGGAGGGAAAATTCCCGCATAGTGCTCTGTAAGAACTCCGAAGAATCTCTCGATCGAACCAAACAGTGCGCGGTGAATCATGATTGGTCTGTGTCGCTCACCGTCAGCCCCGACATATTCCAGTTCGAAGCGCTCGGGGAGATTGAAGTCCAACTGAATTGTTGACATCTGCCAGCTACGTCCAATTGCATCTCTTGCCTGAACGGAAATCTTTGGTCCGTAGAAGGCCGCCCCACCTGGATCTGGAACTAACTGAAGCCCTGAATTCTCCGCTACTCGCTGAAGTGTGGCGGTGGCACTTTTCCAGATTTCATCTGAACCAACAAACTTTGAGCTCTCCGGGTCTCTGGTTGAAAGCTCGAGATAAAAATCGGTCAGTCCGTAATCCTTCAGGAGACCAAGCACGAAATCCAAGACCTTTGAAAGCTCGTTCTCGAGATCGTCCTGAGTAACAAAAAGGTGGGCGTCATCTTGCGTGAGTCCGCGCACCCTCGTTAGGCCATGGATCACACCTGATTTTTCATACCTATATACAGTTCCAAATTCGAATAAACGAAGCGGGAGCTCACGATAAGAGCGAGCACGTGAGCGGTAAATCAAAATGTGAAACGGGCAGTTCATTGGTTTCAGGTAGTAGTCCTGACCCGGCTTGCGAAGCTCTCCGTCTGCAGAGTATTCAGCATCCAATTTCATTGGAGGGAACATCCCATCTGCATAGGACTGTAAATGCCCACTTATTTCGAAAAGGTTTGCCTTTGTGATGTGAGGCGAGTAGACAAACTCGTAGTCCGCCTCCTCATGACGTTTCCGACTGTAATCCTCCATGACTCGACGCATGATTCCGCCCTTAGGGTGAAATACGGCAAGTCCTGATCCGATCTCGTCAGGGAAAGAGAAAAGATCTAACTCAACACCCAGCTTTCGGTGGTCTCGCTTTGCAGCCTCTTGCAGTCGTTCGAGGTACTCATCGTGAGCTTCTTTGCTGTGCCAAGCGGTGCCGTAAATTCTTTGCAGCTGTTTGTTGTTCTCGTTTCCACGCCAGTACGCAGCGGCGGAGCGCAACAGAGAAAAACCTTTGCCGATCATTCTTGTGTTCGGTAAGTGCGGACCTCTGCACAGGTCTCGCCAAAGTACTTTCCCATCAGAGTTCGTGTTCTCGTAAACTGACAAGCCTCCAGCACCAACTTCGGCACTGCCCTCGCCTATTTGGTCTGAGGACTTCAGCGAGATCAATTCGAGCTTGTATGGCTCGTTCGCCATTAGTTCCTTGGCTTGGGCTTCCGAAACCTCTCTTCGAACAAAGCGCTGCCCGTCCTTGATGATCTCTTTCATTCGCTTTTCAATGCGCTCGAGATCCTCTGGCTTGAAAGCTTCCATGACATCGAAATCGAAGTAAAAACCATCCGTAATCGGAGGCCCAATCCCTAGCTTCGCTGGAACAAATAGCTCCTGAACGGCCTGAGCCATGACATGCGCAGTTGAGTGCCTAAGAATGGAAAGACCGAGATCGGATTCGATTGAAACGCCCTCGATGTGGTCGCCTGCTACGGGCCGGTAGGAAAGGTCCTTGGGGTCACCATTTACAAGCAAAGCAACGATGCTCTTGTCGCTGAAGAGCTTGAAGCCATCAATCCCATCATCGACGGATTGCTTGCTACCGGAAACTGTGATGTCCACTGAGGGCTCCTAACCTTGGTCATTCTACCGACCGACTTAGGCGTGCCTTGCTAGCCATATAGCTTTGGGTCGTCTTAGCTATATCTGGAAAGAGAGACAAATGCCCCAACGACGAGAGCTCGAACGAAAACTAAATTGGCTGCGAGCCGCGGTTTTGGGAGCCAACGATGGCATCGTCTCCGTAGCCGGACTGGTAATGGGTGTAGCCGGTGCGGGGGTTGGTCGAAGCGAAGTTTTGCTTGCCGGAGTTGCCGCTGTCATAGCAGGCGCCATCTCAATGGGTGGCGGTGAGTACACCTCCGTAAGCGCTCAAAGAGATACAGAGCTAGCCAATGGCAGGAAGATAGGAGAAACGGCTGCCCACCCTTGGACCGCAGCTTGGGCCTCCATGGTCGCATTCACTTCGGGTGCCCTACTACCTCTGGCTGCCATAACCATCCCTCCAACCGAGATTCGAATCCCTGTGACTGTCGGCTCTGTCGTCCTAGCCCTTGCAATTACTGGCTATTGGGCTGCAAAGGTTGGTGGATCTAACCCAGCAAAGTCAGTGGTTCGCAATGTCGCCGTGAGCATTCTTACCATGGCTCTCTCGTACGGAGTTGGTGCGCTGCTGGGCACAACCGTTCTTGCCTAAAGGTATTCTTTAGCGGTGTCCACGGTAAAAACCTTCGATATAGCGCTCATTGGTGGCGGCATTATGAGTGCAACTCTTGGGGTGCTTCTCAAAAAGGTAAACCCAGAGTTTCAAATTGTTCTTTTTGAAAGACTCGAGTCCGTTGCTCTGGAGAGTTCAAACCCTTGGAACAATGCGGGTACCGGACACGCAGCTCTATGTGAATTGAATTACATGCCTGACAGCAAGGACGGTTCGTTGCCGGACCCGAAGAAGGCAATTGCAATCAACGAGCAATTCCAAGTTTCCCGCCAATTCTGGAGTGCTCTTGTGAAACAAGGAATCCTCGGTACACCCGCGAGCTTTATAAGAACTGTCCCCC
>JBEEIU010000055.1:0-3685 GCA_041169705.1 Actinomycetota bacterium | reverse complement strand
CTACTCATAGCCTCATGAACATCAATGAAAGCCTTCTCCAATGAAGCCTGGAAAGCTGCGTTCGCTGCTTCGAACTCTTCGGCTGTGATATCACCACGACCTACCAGGTTCTCCATAAATAGAGTTCGAACCGAGCGCTTGTGCTCAATCAAGTTGTACATCAACGGTTGAGTCATCGAAGGGTCATCGCCCTCGTTGTGACCGCGTCTGCGGAAGCAAACGATGTCGATTACAACGTCCTTGCCAAACTTCTGACGGTAATCAAAAGCTAGTTGGGCGACTCGAACTACCGCTTCTGGGTCATCGCCATTCACGTGGAAAATTGGAATGTCGAATCCCTTTGCAACGTCTGTCGAGTAAACAGTTGACCTGGAATCCTTCGGCAGAGTTGTGAAGCCAACCTGGTTGTTTGCAATTAGGTGAATAGTTCCGCCGGTCTTATAGCCATCCAGTCCTGACATGGCAAGCGTCTCGGGAACTACACCCTGTCCTGCGAACGCAGCGTCTCCGTGAATCAACACGGGAACGATTGGGTAGTTGTCGGGATTACCCAGGCGGTCCTGCTTTGCCCGAACAATTCCCTCGAGAACTGGATTTACCGCTTCGAGGTGAGACGGGTTTGCGGCAAGTGAAACCTTGACTTTGGTTCCGTGCCCGGAAGTGAAAACACCTTCGGTTCCCATGTGGTACTTCACGTCACCGGAACCCTGAACGGTTTTGGCATCTGGATTACCTTCGAACTCTCGGAAAACTTGTCCGTAGGTTTTTCCTGCAATGTTGGTTAGCACGTTTAGTCGACCGCGGTGCGCCATGCCGATTGCAACCTCTTCGAGGTTTTGATCAGCAGCGGCCTGTAACACCTGATCTAGTGCTGCAATCAGGGACTCGCCACCCTCGAGCGAGAATCTCTTCTGACCAACAAACTTGGTCTGCAAGAAAGTTTCAAAAGCCTCGGCTTCGTTGAGCTTGGAAAGAATTCGCAGTTGCTCTTCGCGAGTTGGTTTGCGGTATGGCTGCTCTAGCTGCTGCTGGAACCAGCTGCGCTCCTCGGGGGCGAGCAGGTGCATGTACTCAATACCAGTTGTTCGGCAGTAACTGTCGCGCAGAATTCCAAGAATGTTCCTCAGCTTCGCCTTGGTCCTGCCACCAAAACCACCGGTCTTGAAAGTGCGGTCTAGGTCCCAAAGACTCAGTCCGTACGTACGAATGTCCAGGTCTGGGTGGTAGCGCTGGACATACTGCAGCGGATCGATATCCGCCAAGAGGTGTCCGCGGTTGCGGTAGGCGTTTATTAGTTCCTGAATGCGAGTGTTCTTGCCATTCTGGTCCGCAAGGTCCCAGTGGAAATCGTTAACCCAAACCACTGGGGTGTAGGGGATACGCATGTCAGCGAAAATCTTTTGGTAGAAGTCACGTTCTCCAAGCAGAAGTTCCTGAATGATCTTCAGGAATTCGCCAGAACCAGCGCCCTGAATCACTCTGTGGTCGTATGTAGAAGTGAGAGTCAGAACCTTTCCAACACCGAGTTCGCTTAGTTGTTCCTCTCCCATACCCATGAATTCGGCGGGGTAATCAAGGGCGCCAACACCAACAATGCAACCCTGACCTTTGGTAAGTCTTGGAACAGAGTGAACGGTTCCAATGCCACCGGGGTTGGTAAGCGAAATGGTTGTGCCTTGAAAATCTTCTGCGGTGAGTTTGTTGTCGCGAGCTTTCTTTACAAGTTGTTCATATGCTGCGACAAAGTCAGCGAAGTTTAGATTCTGCGCGCGCTTGATGTTTGGAACAAGTAGTGCTCGCGTGCCATCTGGTTTTGGAATGTCGATTGCCAGACCAAAATTAATATTTGCCGGAGTTACGGCCGCAGGCTTTCCGTCAATCTCGTCGTAGAAAACGTTTTGGCTGGGGAATTCCTTCAGGGCCTGCACAACCGCGTAGCCAATTAGGTGAGTGAAGGAAACTTTTCCTCCGCGGGTGCGCTTCAAATGTGAGTTGATCACAATGCGGTTGTCAATCAACAACTTGGCCGGAACAGCTCGGACAGAAGTCGCGGTTGGAATTGTCAATGACGCTTCCATATTGGTCGAAAGCGTCTTTGCCATTCCACGCAGGATGTTGACCTCTGGTTCAGCATCGATCTCGCCAGAGATTTCGGTCGTAACGGTTGCCTGAGGAAGGTCAGCGGGCACCGGGGTGTTGGTGGGTGCTGCGGCGCTCACCTTCGCGATTGGAACGGTGATAGCTGCGGTCGCTGTAGAGACCTCGGGTGCGGCTGCAGGCGCTGAAGCTACTGGGGTTGCCGCGGGAATACCCCGCTGAGCTAATTGGTAGCGCTCAAGGATTGGCCACCAGGACTTGTCGACAGAGTCTGGATTCTGCTGCCACTGGTTGTACATTTCGGCTACAAGCCACTCATTTGCTCCAAAATCCGAGTCAGAGTGGTTATTTTCATTGCCAGACAAGGAGGACCCCTTTGTGCTTTGTTGTTCGAAAACCTCATAAAGCCTACCCGTTGCGCGGGCTATAGTTGAGGGGAAATGGAACCCAGTCATAGTCGGCCGCAGGTGATTGCTTGAGCGATTACCTGCTTTTAGCTTTTGGCCTCCTGCTCACGGTGGGTACTGGCCTGTTTGTGGCCAGCGAATTTGCCCTGGTAAATGTTGAGCGCATTGAACTGGAGCGCCTGCGGGACTCTGGCAAAAAAGGACTAGATCTGCCTATCAAGGCGGTTGCCAAGACTTCAACCCACCTCTCCTCGGCCCAGTTGGGAATTACTCTCACGACCCTGCTCACCGGCTTCGTGGCAGAACCCTCGCTCTCGAGACTGCTTTCTCCAAGCTTGACCCAGTGGGGGTTGAGCGAAGCGGCAGTTTCGGCCTGGTCGGTGGTGTTGGCCATGGCAATTGCAACCTTGTTTTCCTTCTTGATAGGTGAATTAGTCCCCAAGAACATGGCGCTTTCGGCTCCAGTTCGAGTGCTGCGCCTGGTAGTTGGTTTCCAGGTCGCTTTTACCTGGACCTTCGGACTTCTTATAAAGCTTTTGAATAACAATGGAAACTGGCTGGTTCGAAAGTTTGGCATCGAGCCCAAAGAAGAACTCTCCTCTGCCCGAAGCGCAGAAGAACTCACCTCGCTCGTTCGCCACTCCGCATATCTGGGCTCTTTGGAGCAAGACACCGCACAGCTGATTGAAAAGACCATCTCTCTTAGTTCGTTAGCTGCAAGCGACATCATGACCCCTCGGCCAAAGATGTTCACTTTGGAAAAAGAGCACAGGGCATCGGATGTAATTGATTTTGCAATCAAGACCGGACATTCGAGATTTCCAGTTATCGGAGAAGATGTTGACGATGTAGTGGGCGTTGTTCACCTAAAGCGTGCGGTTTCTATTCCGCTCGACCGCCGTGAACAAGTGCCCGTTACCGCTCTAATGGTTGAGCCAATTCGTGTTCCGGAAACTATGCCTTTGGATCGATTGATTCTCGCTCTACGGGGAAAAAGTCTGCAGTTAGCAATTGTCATTGACGAGTATGGCGGAACCGCGGGGCTAGCGACCCTGGAAGATGCAATCGAGGAAATGGTCGGGGAACTAAATGACGAGCACGACCGTTCCAGGGGTGGCATAAAGAGTTTTGCCGATGGCACCTTGGTCTTCACAGGCCTCACTAGACCAGCCGAGCTTCGT
>JBEEIU010000054.1:0-3961 GCA_041169705.1 Actinomycetota bacterium | reverse complement strand
CTGCGGAGCGGCCCTCAAGGTTTCTAGCGGCACCGGCAAAGAAACGAATCTGGTCCACCGAAGGCATGATTTCGTAGTCAACCAAGGTCGAAAGCGGCTTACCGGTGTTCTCGGACTCAATCTCGGCCGCTTCCTTGGCGCGAGCTTCAAGTGCATCCGCAATGCGAAACAGCGCTAACTGTCGCTCGGAAGGGGTGGTTTGACCCCACTCTTCAAAAGCTTTTTGAGCTACCTCGTAGGCAGCTTGAACATCCTGTTCATTCGATACTGGGGCGTGAGCGTAAACCTGACCAGTTGCTGGGTTGATTACGTCGCTTACTTCACCTGACGATGCGGCTACCTGCTTGCCACCGACAAAGTTCTTCAATTGCTTAGTTGACACGCAAAACTCCTCATTGAGCTAGTTAGGCTTCGACTCTAATCCCGCAGGGGGCATTTCGACAGCCAAATTTGAAAACTCGACCGAATTCGTAACTTTTTGGCTAAATGCATGCGAATTCCATCGCTTTCAACCTTGACTTGGGCAATACTTCAGCAATGGCCAGAATGGAAAGAGCGGGACGTTCGCAACTTGATGACGTCTCCAAGAAGATCATTGAGCAACTTCAGCAAGACGGGCGAAAGTCCTACTCCGAAATCGGCAAGGTGGTGGGCCTCTCCGAGGCTGCCGTCCGGCAGCGAGTCCAGAAGCTAACCGATTCTGGTGTGATGCAGGTGGTGGCGGTTACCGACCCTATGAAACTTGGCTTTAGCCGCCAGGCCATGATTGGCATCAAGTGCATGGGAAATGCGTCTGAGGTTGCGAAACAGCTCACCGAATTTGATTCGGTCGACTACGTGGTGCTAACCGCCGGCAGCTTTGATGTTCTGGTCGAGGTGGTCTGTGAAGACGATGACGATCTGATTCAGCTGTTGAACGACAAGATTCGTGCGCTACCGGGGGTTATCTCCTCGGAGACATTTGTCTATCTCAAACTCCACAAGCAGTTCTATAGCTGGGGAACCAGATAGCATCTAGGTAGCCAACTAACGACGAAGTTAAGAGTGATAGCAATGGCAATTCAGAAGTCCAAAGGCCTACTTGGCCTAATCGGCAAAAAGAAATCCAAGTCGTCAGAATCTGACGGGCGTAAAGACCTAAAACTTTTTGAGGCGATGCGCGATGGCGAAGCCTACGGCGATAAGGAACTGCAGCGCAGTGCCAAGGATCACCTTTGGATGCACTTTACTCGCCACTCCCCTTACCAGACCAAGGACATGACTATCATCACCAGGGGTGAGGGTCACTACCTCTGGGACTCCAAGGGCAACAAGGTCATCGATGGTCTAAGCGGCCTGTTTGCAGTGAATGCAGGGCACGGCCACCAGGAACTTGCCGATGCGGCTGCGAAGCAGATGATGGAGCTGGACTACATGCCACTTTGGGCATACGCCCACCCCCGTGCCATTGAGCTGGCCGAGCGCTTATTGAGCTACGCCCCTAAAGACCTAAACCGCATCTTCTTCACCACCGGTGGCGGTGAGGCGGTTGAAACCGCCTGGAAGATTGCTAAGCAGTACTACAAGCTCAAGGGAAAGCCAACCAAAACCAAGGTTATTTCTCGCATGACGGCCTACCACGGCACCAGCCACGGAGCACTGTCCATTACAGGTATTGCCGCCATGAAGGCGATGTTTGAGCCTTTGGTGCCAGCCACCATTCGCGTTCCGAACACCAACTGGTATCGCTCAAAACACCTTTTCAAGACCGAAGAGGAATTTGGAATCTGGGCAGCCAACCGCATTGAAGAGGCCATCCTGATGGAGGGTGCCGACACGGTTGCCGCCTTCTATGTTGAGCCAATCCAGAACTCGGGTGGCTGCTTCACTGCGCATCCAAGCTACTTCAAGCGGGTTCGCGAGATTTGCGATAAGTACGATGTGATTTTTGTCGCGGATGAGACCATTACCGGCTACGGCCGCTCCGGTGAAATGTTTGCCAGCCAGCGCTATGGCATTGAGCCAGACATGATGATCACCGCCAAGGCAATTACCTCGGGCACTCAGCCGCTTGGTGCACTGTTCCTGAAAGAAAAGTACTTCGAACCGTTTACCGAAGGAACCACGATTCTGCCTCACGGCTACACCTTCGCTGCTCACCCGGTGGCATGTGCAGTGGCCTTGGCGAATCTTGACATATACGACCGTGAGAAGTTGGTCGACAATGTTCGGACCAACTCGCCAATATTCCGCAAGACCCTAGAGAAGCTCTACGATCTTCCAATCGTTGGTGATGTCCGCGGTGATGGCTACTTCTTTGCAATCGAATTGGTGAAGAATCAAGAAACACGAGAGACTTTCACTAAAGAAGAGTCCGAGAAGTTGCTCAGAGGGTTCTTGAATAGCGCGTTCTATGAGGCAGGTCTGTACTGTCGCGCGGACGATCGTGGAGATCCTGTGGTTCAGCTCGCTCCACCATTGACCATTGGTCCAAAGGAATTTGACGAACTGGAGCAAATTCTTCGTAAGGTGCTGACTGAGGCCTGGAAGCGGATCTAACCAGCGGGTTTGTCGTCGTTACTACAGGAGCAAAACCCGTTCGATCGACAGGCTTCAAAACGCCTTGGCGATTCGGAAAACTAAAGGCCACTTCAAGTCTTTCCAGTGGCCCGTTTCCTAAGCTCAGCTGTTCGCACGCGTCTTGACCTATTGCAAATCTGATTCGGCAGTTTCTCCAAACTGCTGAGGGTAAATCCGATAGCAGCTGAGCGGTGATGAGCAGTAGCACATTCGATTTCAGGCCGTCACGAGCAATGAGTTCAATCAACTCAAGTTGATCGGCGAATAGGTGGGCATTGTCCACTATCACCAGCACTGGCAACTCGAAGCGCTCGTTGCCAATAATCGCAGCACGGATTTGTTCGAGTTCGATAGCAGCACCTGGCAACCAGAGAATTCTGCAACCAAGTTGCTGAATGAGAAGCTGGACAAATCGGGTCTTTCCCACTGCGGTAGCGCCAAGAATCAGAGCGTGGCTATCGAAACTTCGAAGCGGGTTTTCTACCCCCAATCCATCTCGATCCAAACCAATGCTGGTTGCCAAATCAATCTGAGGGGATCTCATTTGAGCGGTATCGTTCTTGGTAACCGAATCTTTTGGCCCAAGCAAGGACGCAAGCCAAGATGCAGAATTGTTCTTCATTCCCCTAATCTGCATCGAATTCAAGTTCGCTAGCGCAAACTTCTAGTTTCTGTGGATAACTGTTTTCCACAGAGTTATGTTTCCGGCTCAAACTTGCATTCGATATTGGGAATACTTGAGTAATGGTTATCGAAATTGGTTGCACAAAAGTTATTCAGACTCCGCTTGGGGACATTGCACTGTCTGCAAGTGATGACGCGCTCGTCGAACTAACTTTCCTCACTGGCAACGCCAAACGCTTGGACTTCTCGAACAGCGAGCGTGCCGCTAAGCAAGTCGAGAGCGCTGCGAATTGGCTTCAAAGCTATTTCACGGGAGATAAATCTGACTACCAAGGCAAGTTGAATCTTGGCGGTACCGCATTCCAACAGGCCGTCTGGCATGAGATTTCAACAATCAAGCATGACCAGACCCTTACCTACGGAGAGATTGCACACCGCATCGGTAAACCTCAGGCATCGAGAGCCGTCGGTGCCGCTGTTGGAGCAAATCCAATCCCGTTGATCATCCCCTGCCATCGCGTGATGGGGTCAGGTGGGAAGATCACTGGCTACTCCGGTGGTGATGGCATTCCCACCAAGCGCAAGCTGCTCCGCCTGGAAAAAATCGAGTTTTTGGAGTGAGTCACACCCGGGTCCATGCTGACGGTATCACCAGGTGTTCCTGGGTAACCGATGACGAAATCTACCTTCGCTACCACGACACCGAATGGGGTTCGGAAGGCAGAGGGCAGCGCGAGCTGTTTGAGGCGATTTGTCTAGAGGGATTTCAAGCTGGTCT
>JBEEIU010000053.1:0-4483 GCA_041169705.1 Actinomycetota bacterium | reverse complement strand
TGCCAATTTGCGTTTCAGACATAGCCTCACCCCTCAAAGTTTCGCCGTTGGATTGGGGAAAGCTTATTGCCCGCAGGGCTTAGCGGGCCAGAGGTTATTTGAGGAATTCGCTCAGTTCGCTCATGATTGCAGCTTTGGGTCTTGCGCCAACCAGCTGCTTGACCATCTTGCCGTCCTTGAAGACCCCGAGAAGTGGAATTCCGGTGACGTTGTAGTCCATGGCAAGCTGGGGCTGCTCGTCGACATTCACCTTGACGATGTCGAGGGCTGGAGTCTCCTTGGAAATCTCGTCAAGGACCGGGGCAACCATGCGGCACGGCCCACACCACTCGGCCCAGAAGTCAACCAGAACAACCTTCTGGTTCTCCAAGACGTCCTTTTTGAAGGCTTCAGTGGTGGTGTTGATTACTGCCATTTGTTGCTCCTTAGTGTGCTGCTAGGTAGTGCTCGGCATCCAAAGCTGCGACACAACCCGAACCCGCGGCGGTAATTGCCTGTCGGTAGGTCGGGTCAATCACATCTCCCGCGGCGAAGACGCCAGGGAGGGAGGTTTTGGACGATCTGCCATCAACCTTGATGAAACGCTCTGGGGTGAGCTCCACTTGATTCTCAACCAAAGAAACTCTCGGGTCATTTCCGACCGCGATAAATAGGCCCTCTAAGGCCAATTCGCTCTCTTCGCCCGAAACGGTGTTTCGCAGGGTCACGCCCTCCAGCTTGACCTCGCCCTTCAGAGCTGCGACCTCAGAGTTCCAAATGAACTCGATCTTCGGGTTGTCAAAGGCCCGTTGCTGCATGATCTTTGAGGCCTTCAAGCTGTCACGACGGTGGATTATGTAAACCTTTGAAGCGAACTTGGTCAGGAAGTTGGCCTCTTCCATGGCGGAGTCTCCCCCACCTACCACCGCGATCACTTTCTCCCTGAAGAAGAAGCCATCGCAGGTTGCGCACCAAGAGACTCCGTGTCCAGAAAGCTCTTTTTCCTTCGGAAGACCCAGCTCGCGGTAGGCGGCTCCCGTCGAAATGATCACGGTTTTGGCCTCGAAAACCTCACCTGAACCGGTCTTTACCTTCTTCACATCGCCCTTGAGGTCCGCTTCGACTACATCGTCGAAGAGAATCTCGGTTCCAAAGCGCTCGGCCTGGGCCTGGAAGTTGGTCATCAGGTCAGGACCCATGACGCCCTCCGGGAAGCCAGGGAAGTTCTCAACCTCGGTGGTCTTCATAAGTTCTCCGCCAGGTTCAACCGAAGACGCAATCAGCAGCGGCTTGAGCTGTGCTCTAGCCGCATAGATTGCTGCGGTATAGCCGGCAGGGCCGGAACCAATGATGATTACATCGCGCATGAAAACTCCAGTTAGATAACGGCTAGAACCGCTGGGGGAAATGATTTAGTCCCAAATTACCGCCTCTTGCGGCCGCTAGGAGCGTTTTAACCTAAGTTTAACCGCCTTGGTTAGCTCTCTCAGCTCAGAGACCCGAAGCAGCCACAGCAATCCGAAGTAACAGATGGCCATTACCCCGGCCACTATCGTGCAGCTCACGATTGAGCTAAGCACGCTGTCCAGTGCGAAACCATTCGGGTTGAAACCACCCAGAAGCTGAAGCGCGAAGTATCCGATTCCACCCGAGGGAAGCGCGGCCAATAGAAAGAGAATCAGAGCCTTTCTGATGCCGTGTCCGGAGAGTAGCCCGATTCGTTTCTTTAGTAGAACATAAGCAATTAGCCCCTGAACCAAAACCGTGAAACCGGTTAGCAGCGATAGAGAAACCACCAACCACTGCTTCTCGATAAACATGCCAAGCAGAATCGAACCAGTTATGTGCAGGGCGATCTGAATTGTTGTGAAGACAAACGGTGTTCTGGTGTCTTCCAAGGAGAAAAACGCACGTTGCATCAGATAGACAAAACTGAATGGCACCAAACCAATCATCAGCGCAATGATCACGTTGCCAAGTGCAATTGTCGCCGGATATTCACCAACGAAGACTCTTGCGACTGGATAAGCCAAAACAATAAGCACTGTTGAAGATAAAACGGACACCAGGGCAATCACTCGTAAACCGGTTGTTAGATCGTCTTTGAACAAATCCAGTCGTTCGTCCTGCGCGTGCTTAGTCATTCGAGTGAAGTAAGCGGTTGCTACCGAAACCGTCACAACCGAATGCGGCAACATAAAAATCAGCCAAGCAATTGATGCTGCCGCTACTGATGCGACAACCGCTCCGCTGTTTCTTCCAGAAGCGGCGGTTGATGCGACTGCGGTTTGCACTAGCGCACCAACTTGAGTGACCAGCACCATCGCTAGTGACCAGCTTGCTGCTTTGAGCGCTGGACGAAGACCAAAACCACGCCACTTAAAGTTCAGGCTCAGTGTGACGCCGATTTTCTTCCAAGCCAAAAGCAAAATCAACGCTTGTGCAGCAACGCCAATGGTTGCGCTGCCTGCAAGCAGCGCTGCCTTATCTGCTCCCCAACTTTCGATTCCTCTGGAACCAGTTGGATCTGCTCCGAAAATAAAAATAAATGCAATCAGACCGGCAATTGATACAACGTTGTTCAAAGCCGGTGCCCACATAAAAGGACCAAACTTACTTCTCGAGTTCAGCACCTCACCCAGAATTGAGTAAAGCCCATAGAAGAACAACTGCGGTAAACACCAGTAGGCAAAAGCCGTTGCAAGTGCTAACTGATCTTGCGACCAACCTGAGGTGTAGAGCGAAACTAAAACCGGAGCGAGCAGCGTGAAGATAACCGTCACAAAGAAAAAGACGGTAATCGCCAGTGTCACGAAGCGATCGACATACCCCTTGCCGCCGTCTTTGTGAGCGCGTGCCTTTACTAGCTGCGGGACCAGAACCGCATTCAGCACTCCACCGACGATGATTGCGTAGACGTTATTCGGTAATTGATTAGCAACTCCAAATGCGTCCGCGGCGTCGGTAGTTACACCGATCGCAGCTGCAAGCAGCACCGCTCTCAGAAAACCAAGGATTCGGGAAAATATTGTTCCGGTTGCCATTACAACCGAAGATCTTGCAACGGAAGGATTTAGATCACTCAAGAATTCTCCTTGCGAAGTTTTCTTGCTGTTCTAATTCCACCAATTGTCACTAGCACTATCAGCACAGCACCCATGCTGACAATCAAGAACAGCTCAATGTCATAATTCACATTCACATCGACCAAAACAAAATCGTTTAGTTTGTCACCGTCTTTTACAATCCACAGCTTGAGTTGGCTCGGGCCATTCGCAAGTGCTTTGACAGGCAGTTCGACAACGACAGAGGTGTTGGCCGGGATTTCCGTTTCTACAAACTCAACTACTTCTAATCGAAATGAAGTGGCAACGCCTTTCAATGTGACAGTTGCACTCTCACTGGTCCCGTTCTCAATCGAAATCGGAATTCGCGCTTCGCGGGCAACCAGGTTGATTGTGCTGCCGGGAACAATTCTTATTTCACTCTCAAGGGCACTTGCCGAACTCGAAACAAAAAGCAGAGACAGAAGCAAAGCGAAGAGTTTTTTCAACTGAGCATCTCCATTGCCTGCTGCGCAACTCTGCGCTCGTTTTCGTGAGCGAGCACTCCCTCGAGTTCTTTAAGATCAAACCAAGCGACACCGACTACTTCCCCGGTTGGGTCACCCTCGTGCGTGAGAAAACCACCGGTTTGTCTTAGGAGAAAATGGTGAACGGTTTTTTCGATGCGTTTCCCCGAGGCTTTGAAGCTGTAAGAGATCTCACCAATCTTTTCGATTATCTGCGCTTCAATGCCGGTTTCTTCGAAAACCTCGCGAACCGCTGCCTGTTCCGCAGTCTCGCCCTTTTCGATATGCCCCTTTGGAATTACCCAGGCTGCGTGACCGCCACGGTTTTTGTGGCTGATGATTGCCACCTTCGCAGAGTTATCGGAAGCCAAAACCAAACCACCCGCACTAACTTCCTGCACCACGACAGATTTACGGGTTTCCATGGCTCTAACTTTACTTCCGAGCTCTTTTTGCTTGCTGTGGCAAGCTATTTGCAATGCAAGAGGTCGCTAAAGCACTTGAAAACCTGGAGCGCAGCACAAACTCTGATTTGCTGCGCAAACTTGGCGAACTTTTTCAGGCAGCAGGTTTCGAAATTGCTTTAGTTGGTGGCCCAGTTAGGGATGCCTTCTTGGGGCGCATTGCACCCGACCTCGACTTCACCACTAGCGCTAACCCCGACCAAATCTTGAAACTTATAAAGCCAATCGCCTCGGCAACTTGGGACATCGGCAGAGAGTTCGGAACCATCGCCGCCACCGTCGATGGCCACGAGGTGGAAATCACCACGTATCGAGCTGACAGCTACGACAAGGAATCTAGAAAACCTACGGTTGAGTTCGGGGACAATCTCGAGGACGACCTGGTTCGTCGCGACTTCACCGTGAACGCCATGGCTCTGCGTTTACCGGATAAGACCTTCGTTGATCCCCACAACGGCCTGCGAGACTT
>JBEEIU010000052.1:0-7466 GCA_041169705.1 Actinomycetota bacterium | reverse complement strand
CCAAAGACTCCTCGGGCAGACTCCTGGTTGGAGCGGCAGTCGGCGTTGGCCCGGACGCCTGGGAGAGAGCGATGGCCCTGGTTGAGGCCGGAGTAGACCTATTGGTCGTAGACACCGCCCATGGCCACAACACCGCGGTTTTGGACATGATTCGAAAGCTCAAGCTCGAGCCATTCGCCAAGCACACCGACGTTATGGGTGGAAACGTGGCCACCCGAGAGGGAGCTCAGGCGATCATTGACGCTGGGGCGGACGCCGTAAAGGTTGGAGTGGGCCCAGGCTCGATTTGCACTACCCGCGTCGTGGCCGGAGTCGGAGTTCCACAGATCACCGCCGTCCACCTGGCCTCCTTGGCTGCCAAACCAGCGGGGGTTCCGGTGGTTGCCGACGGAGGATTGCAGTATTCCGGCGATATCGCCAAGGCTTTGGTGGCTGGGGCCTCTTCCGTGATGCTCGGTTCACTCTTGGCTGGAACCGATGAGGCTCCAGGGGACGTGACATTTGTAAATGGCAAGCAATTCAAGACTTATCGCGGCATGGGTTCTCTGGGAGCGATGCAGTCCCGTGGCCAAGCAAAGTCTTATTCCAAGGACCGTTATTTCCAAGATGATGTTTTGCGTGAGGACAAGTTGGTGCCGGAAGGCATCGAGGGGCGCGTGCCATATCGCGGAACAGTGGCGTCGGTAGTTCACCAACTGGTTGGAGGGCTTCGTGCCTCTATGGGATACGTCGGAGCCGGCACAATCGCAGAACTTCAGAGCAAGGGTAAGTTTGTGCGAATTACCGCTGCAGGTTTGCGCGAATCACACCCACACGATGTGCAGATGACAATCGAAGCACCGAACTACGGCACTCGCTAGGAGTCCAAAATGAATGAAATAGAAATTGGAAAATCCAAACGCGCCGTGCGCTCCTATGCCTTCGACGACATCGCGATAGTTCCAACGAGGCGCACTCGAGACCCGCAAGATGTTTCAACTACTTGGAGCATTGACGCATTCAAGTTTGATCTGCCAGTTGTTGCCGCTCCTATGGATTCAGTTATGTCGCCAGCAACTGCAATTGCAATGGGTAAGCTCGGCGGTCTTGGAGTTTTGGACCTAGAGGGACTTTGGACTCGTTACGAAGATCCAACGAGGCAATTAGCCGCAATTGCAAATGCTAAAGATGAAGACGCAACCGAAGTTTTACAGTCGGTCTATGCCGAACCAATTAAGGCAGAACTAATTGCACAGCGTTTGGGTGAAATTCGCGCAGCAGGAGTCACTGTTGCCGGCGCTCTCTCTCCTCAGCGAACCGCGGAGTTTTCAGAAACAGTCTTGAAGGCCGGGGTAGATCTTTTTGTCATCCGAGGCAACACGGTTTCAGCCGAACACGTTTCGAAGACTGTGGAACCTTTGAATCTAAAAGAGTTCATTTACAAGCTGGACGTTCCGGTAATTGTTGGCGGGGCAGCAACCTACACCGCCGCGCTGCACCTAATGAGAACTGGTGCCGCTGGCGTGCTAGTTGGCTTTGGTGGCGGAGCTGCTTCGGCAACTAGAAACATTCTTGGAATTCACGCACCCATGGCAACTGCGGTTGCAGACGTAGCGGCTGCAAGGCGCGACTACATGGATGAGTCCGGTGGGCGCTACGTGCACGTGATTGCAGACGGTGGTCTGGGAACTAGCGGAGACATTGTGAAGGCGATTGCCTGCGGCGCGGATGCGGTAATGCTCGGCTCGGTATTGGCAAAGTCCGCAGAAGCCCCCGGAAAGGGCTGGCACTGGGGTCAAGAGGCGGTTAATCCATCGCTGCCGAGAGGAAAGCGAGTCTGGGTTGGAACTCACGCGCCAATGCAGAATGTACTGCTAGGCCCTGCTGCCGTAGCGGACGGGACCAGCAACTTGATTGGCGCCCTCAAGCGTTCAATGGCAACCACAGGTTATTCAGATTTGAAAGAGTTTCAAAAAGTCGACGTGGTTATTGCTCCTTACGGAAAGTAAATGACACCAACTTGGTTTCAAACCGCCAAGCGTCCCAAATATCTTTTTGGTTTAGCGCTTGCGATTTTGACCGCAGTGGTTTTTTCGCTTTTGGGACAGTGGCAACTGTCCAGAACATTCGAAACCGTTGGGCAAAGTTCAAATTTCTCTGAACCAATTCCAGTTGAAGAACTATTGCTAAATGAACTTCCCGAAGGGGAACCTGTTTTTGACCGACTTGCAACCGCCAACGTGATGCTGGATCTAACCAATATTCATATCGTTGGAAATCGACTTCAGCTCAAACCTAACGACACCACAGAGCCCGGTTTTTGGCTGATAGCAAATTCACGCGCTCTGATTGCGGATGAAACTTACTCTCTGACATTGGCACTAGGTTTTTCGAAAGACCTAGAAGTTCTGAGGACCCTCAAGAGCGAACTTGCTAGTTCAATGCAGGCGCAGGCTTTTCTTCCCATAACCGGAATCGTTGAACCAACTGAGGCGCCAAAGGAATCTCTCGCTTCGGACGTGCTCGGATCTCTCTCGCTTGCGCAACTTGTGAATCTGTATTCTGAAGAGCCAATTGCGACTCTTCCGGCATACCTGATTGTCACGGAGGGTTTTTCGGCGGATTCTTTGGAGCCTATTCGAATTCGAATCCAGCAAGAGCAGCTCAGTGTGAACTGGCTGACAGCTTTCTATGCCCTTGAGTGGGCATTCTTTGCCCTAGCCGCCTTCTATGTTTGGTGGCGGGTGGTAATGGATGAAGTAATTCGTCGCAGGGATGAACTTAAGCCTTAGTTTTTTAGCAATTGGGCGGTTTGGAAGAGCGAAAACTGACTATCCTCTCTTTTATTAGGGAGGCAAAATGAGCATTCGAGCCAATGTAGTTATTCAAGACCCAATCGGTCTGCATGCCCGTCCAGCGGGCCAGATCGTGAAGCTGGTCAAAGAGAGTGGCCTTGAAGTGCTCATCGGTCCCGAGGGTGGCGAGATGGTGAAAGCTAACTCCCCGCTGCGCATGATGGCTATGAAGGCCAAGACCGGAGAGACCCTCTCGGTTGAGATCGAAACCGACGACCAAGCCCTTGCCGAGAGCATCATCTCCCAGATTCAAGACTTTTTGAAGGGCTAGCGGTGGGTCACTCCGCGGGGGCCGTTCTCTCAGGTCTAGGTGTTGGACTTAGTCCAATTGCAGGTGAGGTTTACAAAGTTGCCCCGCACACATCCTTGCCTGCTCGCGCGAAACACGCAGGGGACGCGCAAAAAGAAAAAGCCAGCCTTCGCTCCGCAATCTCCTCGGTAGCGCAGCACCTTGAGCACCTGATGACCAAGGTTGATCAGACTTCGGTCGAGATTTTCGAGGCACTAAAGATGCTGCTGGAAGATGAAGATCTTTTTGAAACCGCCACTGCGGAAATTGAAAGCGGTTGGAATGCTGGCAGTGCATTCGAAATTGCAGTCGAGACCTTCGCCGAACTGCTCGCCGGCGACGCCGCTTTCGAAGAGCGAATTGCAGACCTTAGGGATTTAGCAAAGCGCGTGCACGCAGAAATCTTTGGCATCAAACTGGGACTCGACATACCCGAAACCGGAAAGTACATTCTGGTTGGGGATGACTTCTCTCCAGCAGACACCGCACAATTCACTCCTGCGGTAATCGGAGTAGTCACAATCAAGGGTGGTCCTACTTCCCACACCGCAATCATCTGTCGCTCTCGCTCAATTCCCGCAGTGGTTTCGTGCGCTGGTGCAAAAGACCTTCAAAGTGGTGAACGAGTTCTCGTTGATCCGGTGGGTGACCGAGTTGTGGTTGGCGGAGATGTGTCTCTAGCAACTCAGTCAATTGAATTTGTTGCAAAGAGCGCTGACCCCATCATTCCGGTGCGAGCAAACATTGGCTCACTAGAGGATGCAATCGCAGCAGCCACAACCTCGGCCAACGGCGTTGGCCTATTCAGGACAGAACTGCTTTATTTGTCATCCACCACCGCACCTTCACTCGAGGCGCAAGCTCAGAGCTATGCAGAGATTCTTTCCGCATCACCAGAGGGACCGCTTGTGGTTCGAACAATTGATGCGGGAAGTGACAAACCGGTTCCTTTTCTTGACATGCCTCACGAGGAAAACCCTGCTCTCGGAGTTCGAGGTTTTCGACTTATTCAAGAGCACAGATCTTTCATCGAAGACCAACTTAAGTCCTTGGAAATTGCAAGGGAAAAAACTGGTCGCGAAGTCTGGGTCATGGCACCGATGATCTCAACCAGCGCGGAGGCAATTGAGTTCGCAGAGCTTGCCCGCAAACTTGGGAGATTCAAAGTTGGTGTGATGGTCGAGACTCCATCGGTGGCAGCGGTACTAAGTGACCTTGCTGGAAAGTTGGATTTCATCTCGGTGGGTACTAATGACCTCTCGCAGTATTTGTTTGCGGCAGATCGCATGAATGCCGCTTTGGGCACCTTGCTTAACCCTTGGCAACCCGCGCTCATCCGCACGCTAGCCAACATCGCAGCTGAGTCAGATGCGGCGGGCTTGTCTTCGGGTGTTTGTGGTGAGAGCGCCTCCGACCCGGCATTCGCAGTTGTCCTGGCTGGACTAGGGTTCAAGTCCGTCTCAAGTTCTAGAAGTCAGGTTGGAGCGGTGCGCTCCGCCCTGAGTTCAGTTACTTTGGAACAGGCCAGGGCAATTGCGCAAGCGGTTTTGAAGCAGCCGACTGCCGAGGATGCCAAGGCAACAGCCCTCAGCGAGCTGGCTAGCCTCTAGGTAGACTTTGGGCATGCCTGCCCAGCCCAGCCAAATTCCTCAGATCAAAAAGACGCTGCGCTTTTACAAGATTTCTTCTTACGTAACCGGAATTTTCCTAATCCTGGTCATGATCACTTGGGGAATTCGCAGGCTCCCAGGTTTGGGTTTTGACCTTTGGGCTTTTGGTCCGAACGGCCCATTGACGTTTGAGAGCTATGGGTTTGAGGGAGAAGGTCTTCCGACTGTAGGTCTCAACCTGACTAACGCCATTTTGATTGTTCACGGCTGGCTCTATGTGGTTTACCTGTTCGCGGACTTTAGATTATGGACACTTTTGCGCTGGTCATTCTTTAGATTCCTCGTAATTGCGCTTGGTGGTGTGGTGCCACTGCTGAGTTTCTTCACCGAAAGAATTTACGCAAAGCGAGCCCATGAAGAACTAGAGGCCTTGGAGGCTTCTAAGTGAGCACGGTTTTAGTTGTTGATTTTGGGGCTCAGTACGCGCAGCTAATCGCACGACGAGTTCGTGAAGCCAATGTTTATTCTGAGATTGTCGCTCATAACATTTCCGCCGCTGAAATTGCCTCAAAAAAACCGGCTGCCATCATTCTTTCTGGGGGACCGGCATCGGTTTATGAAGCTGGTTCACCACAGCTTGATGCCAAGATTTTGGAACTAGGAATACCAGTTTTAGGAATTTGCTACGGATTCCAAGTTCTGGCTCAGGCCCTTGGTGGACAGGTGGATAAAACCGGTAAGCGCGAGTATGGCGCTACGGATTTGCAACTAGCAAACGGCGGAACGTTGCTTGCGGGCCAACCCAACTTGCAAGTTTGTTGGATGAGCCACGGCGACCAGGTTGTCAAAGCACCTGCCGGATTCGCGGTGCTTGCCTCGACCGAAACCACTCCGGTAGCAGCCTTTGAATCAACCGAGCGAAAAATTTTTGGCGTCCAGTGGCATCCGGAGGTGAAGCACTCTCAACAAGGACAGCGCGTACTAGAGAACTTCCTCTATAGGGGTGCTGGTATTTCCCCAACTTGGAATTCCGGCAACGTCATTGCGGAACAGGTCGAAAAGATTCGGGCACAGGTGGGAGACGCCCGAGTGATTTGTGGTCTATCCGGTGGAGTTGATTCTGCGGTTGCCGCCGCACTAGTTCACAAAGCGGTTGGAGATCAACTAACTGCAGTTTTTGTGGACCACGGACTTTTGCGCAAGGGTGAGGCCGAGCAAGTTGAGCGCGACTATGTGGCCGCGACTGGGATTCGTTTGGTGACCGTGAATGCAGAGCAGAAGTTCTTGGAGGCCCTCAAAGGAGTCAGTGATCCTGAAACCAAGCGCAAGATTATTGGCAGAGAATTTATACGCACCTTCGAAGAAGCCGAAAAGAAATTGGTCGAAGAGGCTAAGGCGGATAACAGACCCATCAAATTCTTGGTGCAGGGAACCCTCTATCCAGACGTAGTTGAATCTGGAGGGGGAGTTACAGCGGGAATCAAGTCTCATCACAACGTTGGTGGCCTGCCGGATGACCTTCAGTTCCAACTTGTAGAGCCGCTCCGCACACTTTTCAAGGATGAAGTTCGAGCCATCGGCAAAGAACTGGGGCTTCCAGCAGAGATTGTTCAGCGTCAGCCATTCCCGGGACCGGGACTGGGCATACGAATCGTTGGGGAAGTAACAAAGGAACGCCTTGACCTCCTTCGCGAGGCAGACGCGATCGTTCGGGAGGAGCTCACCAAGGCTGGCCAAGACCTTGAGATCTGGCAGTGTCCGGTTGTGCTACTTGCCGACGTACGTTCGGTTGGAGTGCAGGGAGATGGCAGAAGCTATGGGCATCCAATTGTGCTTCGCCCAGTTTCCTCTGAGGACGCCATGACTGCAGACTGGTCGCGTCTTCCATATGAGCTGCTCGCAAAAATTTCAAACCGAATTACCAATGAGGTGGCCGGAGTAAACCGAGTTGTGCTCGATGTGACTTCGAAGCCACCCGGCACCATTGAGTGGGAGTAGCTCCTTGCTGGTTTTTGGTCACCGTGGTGCTTGCGGATATCTTCCGGAAAACACCATGGAATCTTTTGAGCTCGCGTTTGAACAAGGCGCGGATGCAATTGAATTTGACGTAGTTCTAACCTCTGACGAAGTTCCTATCATCCGACACGATGATGATTTGACGCTAACTACAGACATAGCGGCCAAAAGCTTTCCTAGTTCTTTAGCTCATGAACTTCCTTGGTCTGAAGTTCGAAGTCTTAGAGCAATCGAGAGATACGCGCATCGAGAAACGTCGAGAGAATTTAACGGCAAGTTTTCAATTCCGACGCTTCAGGACGTTCTAGAAAATCCAAAGTTCGCTGGCAAACATTTGATCATCGAAATAAAGTACGGACCATTTCTAAAATCAAAAGGTCTTGATCCAATCAGTAACACCGTGAGGGTTATTGAGGAATCCAATTGGAAATCGCGAGGCTTGCGTCTAACTATCGAGTCTTTTGATTTTTCTATCCTGAGTGAATTCAAAAGGGCATTGAGCGATCCTCAAATTGAGTTTTTCTTCTTATCCGCACCCGACACACTTCCACAGGGTCACACCAAGCTAACTGCGGAACTCATCGATGAGATTTCACTTGAATTTGACGGCCTGTCGGTTGCAATTCCCATGCTCTTTGACTCAGACGTTGTTAGTTTGGCAAAAGATCGCGAATTGCCGTTGTATTGCTACACGGCAAGAGTGGAAACCGCCCAAGG
>JBEEIU010000051.1:0-3259 GCA_041169705.1 Actinomycetota bacterium | reverse complement strand
CACTGCGCAATGGATGGGAAAATTGATTGCATCCCTTGATTGCTTTTCAGTGCTTGAGGTGAATGATGTCAATTTTGGTGGATACGGAAATTTGGCCACTAATTTGCACCGACTCACGGATGCAAAGTGGATTACAACACTTCACCAAGACGATCAATATGCGCCTGAGCACATTCAAAACCACCGAAAAGTGCTCAACGGTTCAGCGTCTGACCTTGGGATGATTTGTAGCGAAGCAATTTCGATCACTCCGAATGGAAAGAGCATTGGCTACCCACGAGCCCATTGGCTACTGGGAAAAAACCCCGATCCGGTTACCGTTTTTCTCGCGCATCTGAGAAATCACGCTTACCCTTTCTCTGGAGCAACATTTTCTAAGAGCGTTTTACTCAACTTTCCTATCCCCTGGCACAGCACTTCTTTCCCCGACACCGAAATCGTCATGAAAATGGCGGTGGATTACCGAGTTGAATATGCCGACGGTGTGACAGTTAAGTATTTGGAGAATCCAAACAGCGAGTCGCATTCCTTGGCTCCCCGGCACAGGGATTTTGGTGCTTTTCAAGCCTTGCTGAGAGTTTTCGCACATCCGAACTACGAAAAGCTGTGCAGGCAGATTCCTGAGCGCGACATTGTTGGCTACCTTAAGTCTCTCGATGAGGGCATCTCGCAGCGCTTTCAAGACAATAGCTACTCCGAACTTTTGAAACAAGCTGCATTCGAAATCACGGCCCAACACATCGGCACGGGTCCTGAAATGGCAACGCACCTAGCAGAGGGTTATGTTCGTGTTGGGGACTCGAGAGCCCTTGAAATTCTGCGTGCTCTGGGCGCTCGTTCGCCAAAGAGTTCGCAAAAGGGTTCGAGTGAGTTATCTAGCCCAAGCTCTCAAGCAAACTCTTCAAAAGTGGTTGGGCTCCTGACTGCACTGAGCGGTTTGCTTCCCCGGTGGCTAAGGAAATTCCTGTTCAAGGCACTCATGAGTTCTTCGGTCGGTAGAACTAAGTTGGCCAGTTGGAACTTTAATTGGAGAGATAGGTGAAAATCCTCTTCACGGGCAAGAATCACTCGCAAAGCCTGAAGGATTTAGATCCCTCTTCGCTTTCCGGAGTGGCGCAATCTTTAGGGTACGTCCTTGCAAATTCTTTAGATGAGGCTCCGGATGTAGTTGTTTGTGTCGATTTTCATAACTCTGCGCTTCCGATTATTCGGCAGGCAAAGTCCAGAAAAATCCCAACAGTTCTAGTCATCAATGAACCCGAAGTGGTTATCCCTGAACACTCTCAGGTCAGGATCCTGAAAGAGTTTGACAAGGTTTTGAATGTTGGTCGTCCGGACTCTCCGGAAGCCCTGAAGTGGCCGCAGACATGGCTCCCGATCACTTCGAACAACCAACGTCAGGATCGCGTTGTCCTTGTGAATGCAGACAAATGGTCCTTTGTAAGAGGTCAGCACTATTGGCTAAGGGCTGCGACTTCGTCACAATTTGGGAATGTAGACGTCTTTGGTTTCGGCTGGGAACGGACTGCGTGGGTGAGGTTGGCCCATCGCATCTTTGAGCTTTTGCGCACTATAGCCTCAAGCACTTGGCCTAATCTTCGAGGTGTTACCAAGATTTTGGCAACACCATTGAACTACATGGGAAGTGTGTCAAACAAAAACTCGGCAATGGCTAACTACAAAGTGGCCCTGGTAGTGGAGAACAGCAGCGAGTTCCTTACGGAAAAGTTGTTTGATGCTTGGTTCGCGGGCTGCATACCGGTTTACGTAGGACCACCGGTCGAGGCCTTCGGCATCCCGCGAAACCTGGTGATTCAGGTCACTGAACCAACTGTGCGGGAAGTTAAGAACTGTATCGATTTAGCTTTAGCCACAGACCGGGAAGTGTTCTTAGCAAACCTCAGGGCGTACTTGTCCTCAGGGGTGGAGACTGAATGGAAAGCTGAATCTGCCTTGAAGGCGATTCTTGAGAGTGCAATTAAATTCAGTTAGACGAACTCTTCAAAGATTTAGTAGCGCCAGCCAATGGTCTCCAGCGCAGGGGCAGAGTCCTCAATGAGCAAAAGGTCTCGTTCAACCATCTTTGCTGCAAGCTCGCCAACTAGAACATTCGGCTCCCAGCCCAACAAGGTCTTTGCTTTGGAGTAATCGCCAATAAGTGCATCAACCTCAGTTGGCCTTAGATATCTTGGGTCGAATTCGACGTGATTACGCCAATCCAAATCCAAGGCACCAAATGATGCCTCCAAGAACTCTGCGACAGTGGCAGCGGTATTGGTTGCGACCACATAGTCGTCCGGCTGGTCAGCCTGCAGCATTAGCCATTGCGCTTCCACGTACTCCGGAGCGTACCCCCAGTCGCGAACTGCATCCAAATTTCCAAGAAACAACTTGTCCTGCATTCCGAGCTTGATTCGTGCGGCAGCTCGCGTGATCTTCCTGGTTACGAATGTTTCGCCGCGACGAGGTGACTCGTGGTTGAACAGAATGCCATTGCAGGCAAAAATGCCATATGCCTCACGGTAGTTTCTGGTCATCCAGTACGAGTAAACCTTTGCGGCCCCGTAAGGGCTGCGGGGATAAAAAGGCGTCTCTTCATTCTGAGGCGGTGGTGTTGCGCCAAACATTTCGGAGCTGGAAGCTTGGTAAAACTTGGATTCAGGCGAAACTAGACGAATTGCTTCCAGCAGCCTGGTAGTTGCCAAACCAGTTACATCTCCGGTGTGTTCTGGCTCGTCGAATGAAACTCGGACGTGCGACTGTGCAGCCAGGTGATAAACCTCATCCGGACGAATCGTGGACAACAGGGTTGTCAGTCGCGACCCATCTGAAAGATCACCATAGTGAAGGTGAAGTCTCGAACCAGAGACGTGAGGGTCTTGGAACAAGTGATCGATGCGGTGTGTGTTGAACGTAGATGCACGTCTGATGAGCCCGTGCACTTCGTAACCCTTGTGCAGCAAAAATTCGGCCAAGTAAGATCCGTCTTGTCCAGTAATTCCAGTTATGAAGGCTTTTTTCACGCTGATTCCTCGTTCCAACACCTAAACTTACAATACAAATCTGCCATTTCTGGGGAAGCTAAAGATCAATGAAGGTTCTAATCACCGGTGCAGCGGGAATGCTGGGTTCCACTCTCCTACGGACCTTCCAGGCATTGGAAAACCATGAGGTTTTGCCACTTACCCGCTCTGACCTTGACTTGCGAAGCCAAACGGACTTCGAAAAGCAACTAAGGCACTTCTCCCCCGACCTAGTG
>JBEEIU010000050.1:0-2715 GCA_041169705.1 Actinomycetota bacterium | reverse complement strand
CGGAAATAATCATGTATGTGGACTACCAGTGCCCAGTGTGCCAAGGCTTTGATGTTCCTAACTCGGCTCAGATGCGTTCATGGGTCGACACCGGTGCAGCAACTTTGGAAATAAGACCAATTTCGTTCCTGGACCGAGCATCTTTAAATGAATACTCATCGCGAGCTGCCAATGCTGCCGCCTGCGTAGCTAACTTTGCCCCAGACAGCTACTTTGACTTCCACCACCTTCTAATGCAGGAACAACCTGCCGAGGGAACTGAAGGTCACGATGACAATGCTCTCTACGCATTTGCTGAAGAGGCTGGAGCGTCTTCGCAAGAAATTAAGGGTTGTATTCAGAACAAGTCATTCGGCGATTGGGTAGAGCAAAACACAGAGCGAGTTTTGACCAGCCCAGCGGGAGATGTGAACATACAGGTTTCTGGAACTCCAACAGTTCTTGTAAATGGCAAGCAGTACACCTGGGAATTGCCAGAAGAGCTCGTATCACCTGAGCGCTTTGCACAGTTTGTTCAGACAGCTTCTGCGGAGTAGTCGCTAGGATTTAGCGGAAGTATTGCCGACCTGGCGCAATTGGTAGCGCACCGCACTTGTAATGCGGGGGTTACGGGTTCGAGTCCCGTGGTCGACTCCATTCATTTCTAATCTCTGGAGGATCAAATGGAATTCAATTGGCTTGCCTGGGTTTTGGCTTCACTGGCCGGAATCGTAATTGGTGCGGTTTGGTTTGGTCCCAAAACCTTTTTCCCGCTGTGGTGGAAGTTCATGGGCCGTTCTCCTGAACAGCAACCTGGAACCTCCAACATGCCATTGATCTTCGGGCTGACTTTCCTAGGTGCTTTTGTTCAGGCAGCTGTTTTGTCAGTTGTTGTCTCGCTTGCCGAAAGCGCAACTGGGGGACTGGACTGGTTCGGTGGTTTGGCCACTGGTGCATTGATGGGAGTGGGTTTTGCCGCCGCTACGGTTCTAAGCCACAAGCTCTTCGGAGGATTTAGCTTGAAGGTCTGGCTCTTGGAAGTTGGTCAGGACATTGTTTCGCTCTCGGCTATGGGTGCGATTCTGGCCTCGTTCCTTTAGGGAACCCTTCGTTACCCTCGGCTAGTGTTGAGGAGTGCAGCCAATGCGACTTGAGCATGATTTGCTCGGAGAAATGCAAGTTCCCGCCTCTGCTTACTGGGGCATCCACACACTTAGAGCCGTCGAGAATTTTCACATCAGCGGAGTTCCCGTTGGTCACTACAGATCCTTGATTCGCGCTTTTGGTTTTATCAAGGAAGCTTCGGCAAGAGTCAATCAACAACTTGGTGTGATTGAGCACGATGTAGCGGAGGCAATAATTGCCGCGAGCATTGAGGTGCGGGACGGAAAGCTCGATAGCGAGTTTGTTGTCGACGCAATTCAGGGCGGAGCGGGAACCTCGACAAACATGAACGCGAATGAGGTAATTGCGAATCGCGCTTTGGAAATAGCGGGACACCAAAAAGGCGAATATCAATTCATTCACCCACTAAACGATGTGAATGCGTCGCAGTCAACCAATGACGTTTATCCAACGGCAATCAAGATTGCGCTAATTATTGAGATCCTTGCGCTGCTTGGTGAAATCGAGACTCTAAGAAAGCAAATTAATCAAAAAGCCTTGGAGTTTTCCAAAGTAATCAAGATGGGTAGAACCCAGCTGCAGGATGCCGTCCCAATGACGCTGGGTCAGGAGTTTGCCGCTTGGGCACTCACGCTCGGCGAAGACCAGGGTCGCCTGAAAGAAATCATTCGCCTACTTAGCGAGATCAACTTGGGCGGAACCGCAATTGGAACCAGCATCAACGCTCCAGAGGGTTATCCAGCTCTTGTGGTTGGCGAGCTATCAAGAATCTGTGAACACGAGTTCGTGCTGGCGGAAAACCTAATTGAGGCAACCAGTGACACCGGAGTATTCGTTTCTACATCCTCGGTTCTAAAGCGCTTTGCAACCAAGATCTCGAAGATTTCCAGCGACCTCAGACTGCTGTCCTCTGGGCCAAGGGCGGGGCTTGGGGAAATAAACCTGCCCGCTCGTCAGGCTGGTTCCTCGATTATGCCGGGCAAGGTAAACCCGGTAATTCCGGAGGTAGTAAACCAAATTGCGTTCACGGTAATCGGTAATGACTTGACGGTCACTATGGCTGCGGAGTCTGGACAACTACAGCTAAACGCCTTTGAGCCAATCATTGCTCGTTCGCTAATGATGAGCATCACCTACTTGCGAAGAGGTTGCAAAGCACTGGGAGATTTCTGCATCGAGGGCATCACGGCTAACGAAGACTACTTGCGCTCTACCGTGGAGAACTCAATCGGTCTTGTAACTGTCATCGCGCCAGCAATTGGTTACGAAAATGCCACTTCGGTCGCACAGTATGCGCAGGCGAATAACGTCACGGTTAAGCAAGCGGTGGTTGCTCTTGGGCTACTTAGCGAGAAAGACTTTGATGCGCTCCTGGGCGATGTTGACCGACTTAGTGGCCAAACTCCAAGAACCTAGATTTTTCTACTCGCTAAGTGCCTGATCAAAGAATTCGGTGAGCAGTTTTGCGTAGCGATCGGTCTCAGAGAGCATTCCTTCGGTGTGGTCTGCCCCTTCAAATGTTTCGAGTCGAACATTTGCGCCGACGGATTTTCCGTAGTTATAGAAATCAACCGAAGACTGATATTTCAATCTCTGGTCCGCGTCTCCGTG
>JBEEIU010000049.1:0-3691 GCA_041169705.1 Actinomycetota bacterium | reverse complement strand
AGCGAACCGAACTTGATGGCAAGGGTGGAGTAAAACCAACCGGTGAGTTCAGGGAGTTCCCTGTGCAGGCGGTCTATCGCGCAGTTGGTTACTTCGGTTCCGAACTCACCCAAATCCCCTTTGATTCCAAGCACGGAGTAATTAGAAACGATGCAGGTCGGGTACTGGATGACTCCGGACATCACATCCCAGGGCTATATGCCACTGGCTGGATAAAGCGAGGGCCTATTGGTCTGATCGGTCACACCAAGGCGGATGCCATAGAGACAATCGGTCACCTAATGGAAGACCAAGGTACGTGGTGGCAGCCAGCGGCTGCCGATGAGGCAGCGATTGTAAAGACCTTGGATGACAGAGGCATTCGCTATATCCGTTGGGACCACTGGCTAAACATAGATAAGGCTGAACGCGCCCTAGGCGAACCTCAGGGTCGCGAGCGAGTAAAGCTGTTTAATCGCGAAGAGATGATTTCGATCGGAAGAGATTAGTGACTAGACCAACAGCAGAGAGACTGCGCTCGGCGCAGTTGTCGCTGCTGGTCGTCTATATCACCATGGGCCATGCGGCTCTTTCTACAGTTGCATGGGTTCCCGAGTTTATTGACCGTCTAGATGTTTCCTTCGCGACCTGGGGAACAATTGTTGGTTTCGGCATCATCGGCACAATTGCGCCGCTGTTGTTTGCAAGTCGAGTAATCATGCGCTTTGGTTCGAGGCCGGTAATTCGCGGAGCCATATACGCAGCCATGTTCATGCTGATTGCCCTCTCTTGGACGAACGAGCCCCTACCTTGGTTCTTTATCAATGCCGGGTTTGGTTTCACGCTTTCAACACTGGGTCTCGCGGTCAACTCCCACAGTGTTCTTTTACAGAAGCAACTCAAGGGAAATGTGCTCGGCAAGATTCATGCCGGGTGGTCAGCAGGGGCATTGCTTGCAGCTCTTACCGGCGCAGCATCCACCGTGTTCTTGGATCTTGAGTTTTACCTAATTCTCGTTGCGGGTGTGACTGTACTTATTTTTGAGTTTGCGCTACGTGGATTGCTATCTCCTTCCGAGGATGGCCACAAGCTCGAGAAAGCAAAGAGCACCAGTCGAAAGTTCTACCAAGTCCCACCCGAACTGTGGCTACTCTGCATCGGAATCTTCACTGGCACTTTTGCCGAAGCGGTATTAGTCGACTGGTCTGCCGTTTTTGCGCGTGATGCTTTGAGTTTGGAGCCATCACTTAGGTCAATACCATTTGCGGCATTCATGATTGGCATGATCATTGGCCGCCTTTCCATGAGCCGCCTCACCAGAAGATTCCATCCCAGTGAACTCGCGCAGTATGGAGCTTTTATTGGTGCCGCACTGTTACTTGCAAATTCATTCCTGTCACCACAACTTGCTGCCAATTCGGTTTATCTCGGATTGGTAATCAACGCGAGTGCTTTCTTTCTCGCGGGTCTCTCTATGTCGGCCCTCGCACCATCGTTCTTTGCCGCGGCAGGGCATGTGCCGAACGTGAATACGGCCTCTGCGCTTGCGACGATGAGCCTTTTCAACTCAGTGGTTTCAATTGGCGCAAAGACCATCGTCGGAGGAATTGCTGAAGGCATCGGTATCGAAGTCGTTTTCGTGTTCCCTGCACTGCTCCTAATTGCCGCAGGCTTCATCGCTGGCAAGGTGGCGAAGAGTGCAAAGGCTTCCGAGTTAGACACCGCCTATCCACCCACTGGCCCGCTCCAGGTAATCTCCGACTAGGCCCGAAGATGACTCTATTGAAGCTCACTAACCAGGTGATGGACTACGCCTGGGGTTCGCAACTTCTAATGGACCAGGTGCTGGGCATTCCTGCTACCGGCAAGCCCATGGCAGAAGTATGGTTCGGCACCCATCCAAAGTCACCGGCTCAAGTTGACAACGCCAACGGGCAAACACTCTCGCAACGGATCAAGCGAGACGTCACCTTCATGGTGAAGTTCTTGGCGGCTGATAAACCGCTCTCAATTCAGGTGCACCCGGATAAGGCTCGTGCCAGCAAACAGTTTGCGCTGGGTAATCCAAGCTATGTAGATGCAAATCACAAACCTGAAATCTTGGTCGCGGTTTCCGAATTCAGAGCGCTATGTGGATTTAGGCCATATCAAGAAACTTTTTCGGACCTTGAGAAACTCGTAGCGCAAGATGAAAATCTTGAAGGGCTATTGTTAGCTTTTCAGCGCGGCACCTATCAAGAAGCCATTCGTTGGGCATTTGGTTGCGACAGGGAAACAGTGGGAAGTTTTGTGGCCGCAACTTCAGCTCTTGGAAGATCTCAGCACAAATTACTGACCGAGCTCTACACGCTTTACCCTGGCGACCCGGGCATCGTAATTGCTTTTTTCATGAACCGCATCTCGCTGTCTCCAGGTGAAGCAATCTTTGTCCCCGCAGGAATGATTCATGCATATCTTTCAGGGTTAGGCGTTGAAGTAATGCCAGTGAGCGACAATGTTTTACGCGGTGGTCTAACTGAGAAACCAGTGGACATTTTGGAATTACTCGAAGTCTTGGATTACTCGCCTAGTGAAGATGTAGTAGCAAAACCAAAAAAGATTGCCAACGGGCTACATGAATTTCAACTACCGATTATTGATTACAAGCTTTACAAAGCGGAACCAAGCTCCAGAAGATTGCTAGCTGATTTAGATCTCTATGGACAGGATTGCATCGCAGTTTGCGTCGAAGGTGAAGTTACGATTTCCACATCATCGGAAGAAGTGCTTACCTTGAAAAAGGGCGAAGCCGCATACGTTGGATATTCCAGACTGTTTTCGATTTCTGGAAACGGAACTGCTTACTTAGCCCTTGGCTAACGGTAGTTAGTGAACTGCAGGTCGACCGGAAGGTCCTTGCCCTTCAGCAGCGCAATCACATCTTGTAGGTCGTCTCTACTCTTGGAAAACACTCGAACTTCGTCGCCCTGGATCTGAGTCTTCACGCTCTTTGGACCCTCGTCACGGATAATCTTGGTCACTTTTTTGGCGTTCTCTTGGTCAATGCCATCTTTTAGCTTGGCTTCAATGCGGTATTCCTTGCCTGATGGGAAGGGCTTTCCGGCATCCAAGCTCTTAAGCGAGATGCCACGCTTGATTAGTTTGGACTCAAATACGTCCAGGATGGCCTTGACTCGGTCTTCGGCGTTGGCCTTCATCAAAATTTTGTCGCCACTCCATTCAATGGAGGCATCGGTGCCCTTGAAGTCATAGCGCTGCTCAATTTCCTTTGCCGCCTGATTAAGAGCATTGTCTGCTTCTTGTTCGTCGACTTTGGAAACGATGTCAAAAGAGGAATCTGCCATGGCTGAGAGTTTAGCTACTTAGACAGTTTTGCTACGGAACCTCGTTCGATGAGTTCAAATGGCAGTTCGAACAGATCCTTGTGGCGCTTCTTGCGATCCTCTTTGTTTTCAAGCTGTTCAATGAGCATGTCAGCGGCCTTTGCTCCCTGACGCTTTGGACTTTGACTTACCGTTGTTAGTCCGTAGAACTCTCCCAGCTCGTGACCATCCACTCCGATGATGCTCAAATCTTGCGGCACTGCGATACCGAGCTTTCTAGCAGCTAGCAGAGCACCGAAGGCCATCTCATCGGATGCGCAGAATATTGCCGTGGGTCGTTCCTTTTGATGTTCCAGCATCGACATAGCTGCCGAGTAGGCAGTCTCCAC
>JBEEIU010000048.1:0-5024 GCA_041169705.1 Actinomycetota bacterium | reverse complement strand
CAGTTTAGGGTGAGAGTCTAAACTTGATGAAAGCCCGTAAAACTTTATCTCCACGGGGGTTAGCGTGAGGCCATCTTGGCCCACTGTCAGAATTAAAAGATCCGCTCGTTTTCGAAGCTCTATGGCGTCTGCTTCCGTTGACAGCACCCGCAAGAAAGAATCACATGCATCGATCGGCATTATGAAACTGTGCGCGTCAGGTTCTTTGAGTTGGTCTAGCAACTTGAGCGCAAGATGGAACCCTAGGGCCCCGGCAGCATGTGTGCCACCCATGCTTATCAATGACGACAAGCCGACTCCGCGACTTCCCAAATTACTCAAGACCAAATCGATTTCCTCCGGCTTTGGAGCGCGAGATTCCGCTTTCTCGATTAGGTCTGAGACCTGCTTTTTGAAGCTATCCGGGATTCTCGCAACCGAGATAAAAGGCCTCTTTTCGAGAGAGAAGTCTCCTCTCGTATCGAAGAAAGGCGGCCTCCATTCCCACAACATCTGCGAGGTCGAATCACCTGTTAATAGGCTTGCGATGCCACTAGGACTGACAATCGACTCTCCAGACACTGTCCATTCGGCGTTGCTGTCGACGAGCAATGCTCTGAACACCTGGCTTCTAACAACTGGTGGTGTCGAGCCAGAATTCTCAAATGTACTGAGAGCCTCGTTGTATGGACTCTGAATCGACGTGTTGCCTAAGGCGGGCAAACTTTCAGACTGCCCAGCCTTAGAGGACAACCCATTAAACATCTCGAAGCGCCTTAGAGGAATTTCACCGACCGTGCCTAAAGTCATGGCATTGTCGACAGACTCGCTCCTAATAACAGAAACCTTTATTCCTGAATCCTGAAGGAAACGCACGTTACATTTTTTAGTCTGGCCGTTGACATGCTGGTATCTAGTCCAGGCTAAAGGCGCACCTGACATTTTTCCAGCAACACCAAGAACTTCGTCTACTGGAGAGGGTCCGAGACGATTCAAGGAATCCCAGATTCTAATGCCCCCAGGAACCTCAAACTTCTCCTTGCCCGCCCAATGGGAAATGCTTTGGAGCACGGATTCGTCTAGCTCTCGCAACCTAGGTGTTTCTGTGGAAGCGGCGAGATCGATTGTCATGGTAGTGACTTGAGGATTGATTCTCCTATAGTCATGTAATGCTGATGTAGCGGAAGATTTATTTAGTCCAGACGCACCTCCCCCTGGAGCGGCAACGCCTGCGATCCTCGATGGAATCCTTGGCCCCTCAAACTCCTCACTAGAAGTTGAGGTCATGACTGACCATCCTAAAAAGAGCTGGCCGAATCCCGAGTCGCAAGGAATTGCGAGGGTGCTGCCATTTATCGTGAGCGCAGGCCCCACTGAGGGAAGATTCCACCCCTCTACGGCTCCGGCTAGCGCTTCGCTTTGGTCTCCATTCCTAAGTGTCCACTCCGTTGACGCCAACCAACCGAGCCGCAATGGGTGCAGCGGGCTAAGTAATACTGCTGCAAGCTTACCTGTTGTCAAAGTGTTCCAGACGCTGACCGAGAAGGGGTACGAAGCCCAAAAAATAGTGTCAGGGTCTTTTGTTAGTCGGGCAGCCTTGACCATAGCTTCAAACGCTCTCAAGTACCGTTCTAAGGAGTCACGCTTAGCGGACCACAAATGTGCCCACGAGGTCCTTGAGACCCATTCTGGAGCATCGCCTGCATTGGACAACCTTCGAACCAATTCAGCAGGGACATCCAAGCCGTCGAAACTATCTTGAAATTCCTTGACTTGAGCTGATTTTTGAAAATCTGAATCAACAGAGAAGTTCGTTACTGAGCTCCAGGCGTGATAAGTCGAATCGCTCGAGATAACTAAGGGCTTAGCTGCAATTTCAGAAAGTTCGCCGAATTCCAGATCAGAATCGCTCGGCAGAACCATGTGCAGATGGCTGTTGCGCCAGCGTCCAGTTTGTATTATGCGGCTCATTGCCGTTTCAAGCCGGCCAAACAGCGACTGTTGATTTTCAAGACTACTTTCTTCTCTGGTCAACAAGGCTTTCTTCGCCGCCGCATGAATAGGCGACTCGATTCTAAGTTCAGTAACCGGTGTCTCTATTTTGAAAATGTCCTGAGAAATCTCCATATCCAAACTTGAATTGATATTCAATTTGGCGGCGAAAATTTCCGACAATCCTTCCGCAGGTGGGATCTGATTTCCCTCAATAAAGAAGGGGCTCGTCCAGGAAAGAAACAAATGCTGCTTCTCGGGATTCGCTAACTCATGTCGATAACTGCCATCATCATCGGGAGAGCCAACTGGGCCCAAATATGTCAGTTTTGAATACTTATTGCTGGCGTTCACTTCGGCCAACAACAGTCCTGACCCCAAATTTGGAAGCAGCAAAATGGATCCTGTGGCTCGCTCATCAATCTTGCCCAGCAGAGAATCGCCCGGCCCTAGCTTCAGCGAAAGTGCAGCGGGTTTATTGATGAACTTGTAAGGGGGCTTAATTGGCCCGAGAAGAAACCTGCCTTCCAGCATTAGAGACCCGTCAACAAGGACTCGGTTTCCATGAAATTCAAGGTTCTTAATCTTGGAAATTGATAACTTGAGGGAGCTCGTTTCAAGATCATCCTTGGATATTGGCTGCAAAGTTGGTACTTTCACATGCACGAGATCCGACTCAAACCTGCAACTTCCATCCGAATCGAGCTCCTCGCTCTCCAAAAGGACAAATCCAAGTTTGTTAGCCTGACCAATGTAAGGGACGGTCCAAAGTTCACCTGAGGCCACATTGCTAACCAGCAATTCTCCTCCGACATTCGGCGGAAGAGGGTGAAAAAAGTCCTCTTCGAGAAACTTGCTAAAAGTTGTGAAGCCGCCATCGTAATTCGATGCCAAATCCAGAAGCGCTAGAAGGAAATTGTCATGAGACGCAACGGCCCGATCTAGACTAGACCAGCTTACCGCAGCGACTGGATGTGGTTCCGATAACCCATACTTCTGCCTCAAGTGCTCAAGGGTTACCTCTACTTGGCTTTCATCTTTCCAAAAACCCGCTCGCGCTGTTTCAAATTCCTGGTGAATTCCAGACTCTCTATTCTTGAGGAAAGTCCCGACTTTAGGTTTTGGAAGTCCGAATGCCGCATAAGAGAAACACTCGATTACCTCTGAATGCGACAATTCGAGAGACTCGTTTTGCAGCAAAATCTTAGTTAGGTTCTCAACGCCCGCGCTAACATGGCGGAACCAATCCACGTTCCAGTCATTTGCGGCCCCAGAATTCGTGAATTTGTGCAGTTCGGCGAGCGTAGAGAGCAAGCTCCTAATGAACTTCTGCAAAACGAAACGCGGGTCGGAGTAGATGTCTAAATTACATTCCGAAAAAACTTCCTCCGAGATTAGATTCGCGAGTGTATCCAGATCTACCGGACTTTGCGCGGTATCAGGGTAGCTGTCGGACATCAAAACATGAATGCTTTTATCAATGGATGCGAGGGCTCGGGAACTGTCTAGGAAGACAAACAACCTGTTTCCGAGTCTGTATCTAATGGTTTCATTCAATTGGATTGCCAGCGGTGACGAGCTGTCCTGATGACCAGAAGGGCAAACCACGACCGCATATGGCTCAGCGAGACTGGCCTTTCTTGCGGAATTAGCGGACTCGGCGATTACCAGAGCGTTCGCAAGTCCAAGGCTAGAGGGAAGGTATGCGGATCGCAATCCATCCACAGAAGATAATGCTTTGCCCAGTGCTCTAAAGAAAATTGTCATTTGGTCACCATCCCGGGCTTGAAAGCTGCTTCAACAGCAACCGCTAAGTCAGCGTCTGCGCTCCCTCGAGCGAGCCCCGTTTGCTCGAGCAAGGCAAGCAACTCTTTTGTTTGAGGCTGCGTTCCGGATCTTGCTAGAAACGATGCTACTTCGCCCAAGTTGGTTTCGAGACCCGCTCGTTTTGCCGAAAGGCTTGCGAACATGGCCCCCCACTCAATGCCAGGCGCCGGGAAAAGATACCTTGTGCCCGAGTTTTCCAAAAACCCGTAGTAGTCAGTTGCATCTCTTGATTTGAGCGAGTATCTGATGGCCTCCCAGAGGTTGTCCGCAGAGCCAGTTACGGCCTCTTTAGAAGGAGTAAGTGCTTCCTGTAAATCTAGTAAAGCCTTGGGGTCCCCACGGAAGGCGTTTACAAAATCTGCGATAGGCGCATCCATCCAGTCGTTGTCTTTGGCCCACTTCTCAATCACCATGCGGATTTTCACGGCCTTGTCGCATCTCCACTTGAGCTTGGAGGAGACGTCACGAATCTCTGCCGGAGCATCACCTCCGCGCCAAACTAGGGGAGGTTCCATTGTCTTGACCACGCCTTCGACAAATTCGTCGCTTGGTTCGTCGCTCAATAACAATGATCGCCCTAATGCTTCATACCAGGATGATTCCCACAAGTAGGACATGGCATAAGCCGTGCGCAGGATTCCTGTTGCCCAGTCAACCCACACTCTCGCAGGGAGGCACATCACCCACTCATCAGATGTGACCTTGTCCCATGTGTCAGCAAACCAGCCAAACGGGGTGTCAGCTAGAAGGCTCGACATTTGCGTGTTCAGCGCTATCGGCTCGACTGCGACTTCCGAGATTCCGCCTTTCCAGACCACCTGAGCGAAGGAAGAATCAATGGCCCGCAGCAGGGCGTCGTTTTGGAGCCTCAGTTTGCTCGCTTCAAGCCACAGTTTTGCCACACTGGCCTCAGGCTTACCACCTCTGCCGAGAGAGTAAATGACGTCAAAAATGCGAGCAATATCTGGGGGATTTCTTTTACCCATTAGTCCAACGTTGTTTTGTAGCAATGCGAGCGCAGGACTCAGCGGGCTTGCAGGCGAAAACTTGCTTTTGGCCGCTGACGTGCCCTTAATACTGAGCACTACGGACTCGGCCAAAAGGTTCTTGTTCCCTAATTCTTGAATTCCATGCTGCTCCAGAATTTCCAACAGGCCCACAAGCGCTTCCCCTTCGGGTGCGGTTTCTCGAAACTCCACAGTCTTGGTTGAAAGTTCGCCACTCGA
>JBEEIU010000047.1:0-4294 GCA_041169705.1 Actinomycetota bacterium | reverse complement strand
CAGTGGGTTTCAATTTGCAACCCAAAGGACAGAGGTGGGTAAATTGGGCAAGATGGTGAGCACGAAAATTGGGCGAATTCCGATCAGCAAGGTCTGGCCGGTGGTCGACGCTGGGAAGTTTCCCGCCAAAGCTTTCGAATCCGAAGTGGTCGAGTTTGGTGCGGTGGCATTTCGAGAGGGCCATGACCGAATCGCTACCGAGCTCATCCTCACAAGCCCCAAAGGTAAGACAACTGTTTACCCGCTGAACCCTGGTCACTACGGAACCGATACCTGGTCCATCAAATTGCCGCTTCGCGAAATAGGTATCTGGACCTTCCAAATTTCTGCATGGGACGATGCATTTGCGACCTGGAAGCACAACACCGAAGTAAAACTTGCCGCAGGTGTTGACCAGGAACTAATGATGCAGGAGGGCGTAAGACTCCTCGAGAGATTGGCTGCCGGTGCAGAGAAGAAAATTCAAACCCAGTTTGCAAAGTACAGTGCGGTGCTCTCCGACAATTCACTTACTCCAAATGAGCGATTCAAAAAAGTTCTCGGCGATGGCCTCGAATTACTCGCAATCGAAAATCCACTTAGAGAACTAGAAACTCGAAGTGAGCAATACCAAGTGTTGTGCGAAAGGGCTCTAGCGGGCAACGCCGCTTGGTATGAGTTCTTCCCAAGATCAGAGGGTGCAAAGAAAAATCCTGACGGCTCATGGGTATCAGGAAACTTCAAAACTGCGATTGACTCCCTGGATCGAGTTTCCGAAATGGGATTCGACGTTTTGTATTTGCCTCCTGTGCATCCAATCGGAAGGTCTCACCGCAAAGGACCTAACAACTCTTTGAACGCAGGGCCTCACGACCCAGGGTCTCCATGGGCAATTGGTTCCCTAGATGGCGGGCACGACACAATTCACCCCGATCTGGGAAGCGAGAAAGACTTCGCAAACTTCGTGAAGGCGGCAAACAAAAAGGGTATTGAGGTTGCAATGGATCTCGCGTTGCAGGCCTCCCCAGACCATCCCTGGGTGAAGACGAACCCGCAATGGTTCACAACCCGTGCGGACGGTTCTATCGCTTACGCCGAGAACCCGCCAAAGAAATACCAAGACATCTACCCAATCAACTTCGACAACGACCCTGAAGGAATTTTTCAAGAAGTACTTCGAGTAGTGAACAAATGGGTTGGCTTGGGAGTGAAGATTTTCCGCGTCGACAACCCACACACCAAGCCAGTGGCCTTTTGGGAGCGCCTGATTGCTGCGGTAAATCAGATAAATCCAGAGGTAATATTCCTGGCCGAGGCCTTCACTCGACCCGCGATGATGCACACCCTAGGCAAAGCAGGCTTCCAGCAGAGCTACACCTATTTCACCTGGCGCAATACCAAAGACGAGCTAGCCGCCTACCTTCATGAGGTCTCACAAGATAGTGCGAACTTTTTCAGGCCAAACTTCTGGGTCAACACCCCTGATATTTTGACCGAGTTCTTGCAATTCGGCGGAAAGCCGGCCTTCAAGATCCGCGCCACGTTAGCCGCTATGGCTACCCCGCTCTGGGGAATGTATGCCGGCTTCGAACTTTATGAGTCAGTCGCAAGACCGGGTAGCGAAGAGAACATCGACAACGAAAAATACGAGTACAAGGCTCGAGATTTCGCAGGCGCATTGAAGCAAAATGCCTCGCTGGCTCCGCGAATCGCGCTTCTAAACATGATTCGCAAAGAGAACTACGCACTCCAGCAGCTTAGAAACCTAAGAGTTCACTACTCGGACGACCAAAGCATTTTGGTGTTCTCAAAGCACATTTCCGCAAACCACGCTCCGGATGGGAAAGCAAACACAATCTTGGTTGTCATGAACTGCGATCCACACTCCGCAAGAGAGACCACCATTCATCTTCGCTTAGACGAGTTGGATGTTCCGGCAAGCTTCAAAGTAAAGGACTTGATTACTGGAAATAGTTATAACTGGGGAGAACACAACTTCGTCAGACTGGATGCATTTACAGAACCGGCACATATCATGCGGATTGAACGATGAGCCTGGATGCTAAAGACCTTCAGCTCGTTTCTGAGGGCAGGCACCACTCTCCCCACTCAATCCTTGGACTACACGAAACCGAAACCGGTTATGTAGTTCGAGCTCTGAGGCCATTTGCAAGATCGGTTACTGTCAGGACCAAAAAAGAAGATTTTGCAATGCACCACCTGCACGGTGGAATTTGGGAAGTGAATATCAAATCCAAAACGGTCTTTGATTATCGACTCGAGGCATCTTACGAGACCGCACCTAGTTGGATTAGTGACGACCCCTACCGTTATGCCCCAAAGATTGGTGACTTGGATCTTCACCTAATCGGTGAAGGTCGCCACGAACAACTCTGGCAGGCCCTTGGTGCACATTTTGTCGAAGCGAAAGATTCCCTTGGTTCAACCTCGGGAGTGAGCTTCAAGGTCTGGGCTCCAAATGCGCAAGCGGTTAGGGTCGTGGGAAATTTCAACGGCTGGGACGGCACCTGCTACTCCATGAGGTCAATGGGAGGAACGGGTATATGGGAGCTTTACATTCCAGGAGTCGAGCCAGGAGCGCTTTATAAATTCCAAATCCTGACCCGCCATGGTCATTGGATAACCAAGATTGATCCCCTTGCTAGGCAAAGCGAAACTCCTCCGGCCACTGCATCTGTGGTTTCGGTAAGCGACTACAAATGGCGTGATGCGAGGTGGCTTGAGAAAAGAGCCAAGCAGGACGCACTGAAATCTCCAATGAGCATCTATGAATTGCATTTGGGTTCATGGCGCGGAGCAAAGAATTATCGCGATCTTGCACCAGAGCTAATTGGTCACGTGAAGTATCTGGGCTTTACCCACGTTGAGTTCATGCCGCTTGCGGAACATCCATTTGGCGGAAGCTGGGGTTACCAAGTAACCGGCTATTACTCCCCCACCTCAAGATTTGGATCCCCAGATGATCTGCGCTTTTTGATTGATGAGCTCCACAACGCGGGCATCGGGGTAATTATGGACTGGGTTCCAGCTCACTTCCCCAAAGATGATTGGGCGCTCGCTCGCTACGACGGCGAGGCGCTCTACGAGGACGCAGACCCCAGGAGAGGCGACCACCCCGACTGGGGAACGCATGTCTTTAACTTCGGCCGCACCGAAGTTAGAAACTTTTTGGTTGCAAATGCCTGCTACTGGCTGGAGGAGTTCCACGTTGATGCCCTCCGGGTCGATGCTGTGGCTTCGATGCTCTATTTGGATTACTCACGCAAAGCTGGCGAATGGCTGCCGAATGTTTACGGGGGTCGCGAAAACCTAGACGCGATTCGATTCCTCCAGGAAACCAATGCAACTGTCTATAGGCGCAACCCGGGCATCATGATGATTGCAGAGGAATCGACAGCTTTCGCTGGAGTAAGCTCCCCAACCGACTCAGGAGGCCTTGGTTTTGGTTTCAAGTGGAACATGGGCTGGATGCATGATTCTCTTGAGTACATCCAAAAAGATCCGGCATGGCGAAAGTATCACCACGGTGAACTGACCTTCTCAATGCTCTACGCCTATGACGAAAAGTTCGTACTTCCGATTAGCCATGACGAAGTGGTGCATGGCAAAGGTTCCCTATTCAGCAAGATGCCCGGTGACCACTGGCAGAAACTTGCGAATATGCGCGCCTATCTTTCATTCATGTGGTCGCACCCTGGCAAGAAATTACTCTTCATGGGACAAGAGTTTGCTCAGCCCTCAGAGTGGTCCGAGTCTCGCGAGCTTGACTGGTGGTTACTGGATCACCTGCCGCACCGCGGCATGCAGCAGATGATCGCTGACTTGAACAGGCACTACCTGGAAAATCCAGCGATGTGGGAACTAGATCACGAGCACGCTGGATTCCAGTGGATCGATGGTGGAAACGCAGACCAGAACATTCTTAGTTTCCTAAGGTTTGACTCCAAGGGTAATTCCATGGCGGTGGTGGTGAATTTTGCAGGTCATCCGTATCACGATTTCAGAATCGGTCTTCCTACCAAGGGGAAATGGACCGAAGTATTCAATTCCGATGCCGAACTCTATGGAGGCAGTGGGGTTGGAAATGCGGGTTCTGTACAGGCGGAAGCAATCCCGTCGCACGGCAGGGAATTTTCAGCTAGCTTTACCGTTCCTCCACTAGGTGCAATCTGGCTCAGGCAAAACTAGAACATTAGCGAAGCTAAACGTCTCCTGGCATTCAGAACAACCTGCTCGCTATCACCCAGAATCACAAAGAGCTGCAAGAGACGGTTTCTGATTGCGTCCCGGTCTT
>JBEEIU010000046.1:0-6202 GCA_041169705.1 Actinomycetota bacterium | reverse complement strand
TTTGGATTCAAGGCGCTCGCCTCAGAACACTTCCGCTCGCATTCGCTCCCGTGATTGCTGGGACAGGTGTTGCATCGGTAACCGGTGGGTCAAATCTTGGCCTTGCATTCTTGGCGCTTTTGGTTTCACTTTTTTTGCAGATTGGCGTCAACTACGCAAATGATTACTCGGATGGAATACGTGGTACTGATGAATTTCGAGTCGGGCCACTTAGGTTAACCGGATCTGGTTCTGCGAAACCCGAGTCGGTGAAGTTCGCTGCTTTTGCCGCATTCGGTTTGGCTGCAGTCACAGGTTTGGTGATTGTTGTTTTGACTGAGCAGTGGTGGATGCTTTTTGTCGGATTGCTTGCCATCCTGGCAGCTTGGTTTTATACCGGTGGTAAGAGTCCCTACGGCTATTCCGGATTTGGTGAAGTTGCCGTATTCGTTTTCTTTGGCTTGGTTGCAACGATTGGTACGAGCTTCATACAAACCTCAGTGGTATCAGAGCTTTCGGTTCTTAGCGGCATAGGTGTCGGTCTCTACGCGACTGCCGTTTTGTTAGTGAATAACATTCGGGACATCGAAACGGACAAGTTAGCGGGCAAGCGAACAATCGCAGTGCTCATGGGAACTAGGCTCTCGAAGCTGGTTTATTTATTGATGGTGTGGTTGCCGCTTTCAATTTCAGCATTTTTGTTTCTGCTCTATCCGGCCACACTTCTAAGTGGCGCAGTCATCTTGTTGCTGGCTCCAATTACATTGATAGCGAGCCGCAAGGCTTCGAGCAAAGAGTTGATCACGGCCCTGAAACTAACCAGCTACGCCGGCTTGGTTTATGGAGCTGGGCTAGGGCTTGGTTTCTGGTTCAGTTGAGTCAGTGAGGCTGTCTTCGACTGCCTCGTCTAGCTGGGAAGTGCTTCCGGACTTAGAAAACTTGCTGTGAATCTCTTCGGAAAGCTGGTTTCTTTGCTTGTCCAAGAAGATCGTGGAAATCGCGAAGGAAACTACCGCGGCAATAATTGCGGCGAAATATATGTTGAACTCAAGCAGAGCCATTAGGGCGAAAAGTCCAAAAAACAGACCGAGGCGGACCAGGGTGTATGCAATCCAGGGGTTTTTCACCCGTTTAGTTTACGTAGGCTCTCTGAACTAGGGTTGAGGTATGACCAGAGCACTGATAATCACACTAATTTTTGTGGCAGTCTTCACCATATTCACTGCCGTTTTTGCGATTTCAGCTAATAAAGCAGAGGTCAGATTGCTACCCAAGTGGGTTTGGGTCTTGCTCTGTATCCTGGTTCCCTTCTTTGGTGGCCTGCTTTACCTGATGGTTGGTCGTCCATTGCGGGCAAAGCCCAGCGGTCCAACTGGAAAAACCAAGCGAGTAGTCGCACCTGACGATGACCCTAATTTCCTAAAGGACCTATCGGAAAAACTAAAGCGTGAAGAAGACGACAACAAGGACGACAAGTCCAAGTAATGTCCTCACAGTCCTTTGCCAACGCACTCATTGCCAACCTGGTTGCCTTGGGTGTCGAGGACTTTTACCTGGCTCCGGGCAGCAGGTCTCAGGCACTGGCCCTAGCAGTCTATGAACTGGAACAGGCCGGCAAAGCAAAGCTCACCGTGCGAGTCGACGAGCGGGCGCTTGCATTCACCGCCCTTGGCGCAGCATCCGCTTCTGGCAAACCTGCCGCGATTATCACCACTAGTGGAACGGCCGTAGCGAACCTGCATCCAGCGGTGCTGGAAGCGCATCACTCTGGAGTTCCGCTGATTTTGCTCACCGCAGATCGTCCCGCATACCTCAGAGGCGTTGGAGCCAACCAGACTACGAATCAAGTTGGCATTTTTGCTGATGCGGTTAGCGATTGCATAGATGCAGACGCTAATTCGGATGCCGCTTCACTCGCCAGACGAGCAGTAAAACTCACACTAGAAAATCCAGGACCAGTCCAACTGAACCTGCAATTCGCCGAACCGCTCTCGGATACAGAGAGCTCAGCACTTCAGGCTCTGCGCAGTTTGAACCTGCAACCGCTGTCATTAGAAGTGCAGAAAGCTAAGCCTGTAAACATAACAAACTCAGGGACCACGGTAGTTATTGCGGGTGCGGGTGCAGGAAAAGACGCTAAAGATTTTGCGGAAAAATACAATCTGCCAATATTTGCAGAACCCAGCTCAGGAGCCAGGGGTTCTCAAAATGCCATTTTGCAGTATGCGCTGATTTTGCCAAGCGAAATCGCCAAGCAGATAACTCAAGCCGTTGTCTTTGGAAAACCAACCCTGAACAGATCAGTCACGAAATTGCTGCAGAGCAGTATTGATGTGCAGGTGGTTCGTAATTCTAAATTTGGGAAGTTTGACATTGGAAGAAATGCCAAGAATTTTGCGGATGAATTTGTTTTGGATAGTTCCGCTCCAGAAACCTGGATTGAATCTTGGAGAGCGCTAGATAGAAATCAGCCGGGTCCAGATAGCTTCTCGCGGGGAAGCATTGTGAAAACAATTTGGGAACTCTCCGGTGCAGATGATGCAATTGTTCTGGGCGCCAGCAAGCTGGTTCGTGAAGCAGATAGATTCGCGCCTTCAGAAGAGAAACAAGTTTTTTCAAATCGCGGTTTGGCAGGAATTGACGGCACCGTTTCTACCGCAATTGGCATTGCCCAAAAACTCTCGGGCACGACTCGAGCACTGATTGGTGACCTAACACTGATTCACGATGTCGGAGGGCTTAACCTATCTGGACTTAATGAACTAAACCTTCAAGTGATTGTGGTGAATGATCACGGCGGAAAGATTTTTGAACAGCTCGAGGTCCGCAGCGGTTCCACACCAGAGGCCTTTGACAGGCTTTTCAGGACGCCACAACATTTCGACCTGAAGTCCCTAGCTCAGGGGTTTGGATGGAACTACTTGAAGGTTTCCAATGATGCGGAGCTCACGCAGGCGCTGGCCTCAGTGGGTACTTGGCTAATTGAAATAGAGCTCGACTAGCTCTCGAAGGCCCAGCGGACGGCCTTGAACTTCAGTTCCGTTTCGTCAAGTTCCGCCTGTGGTTCACTCTCCGCGACAATTCCGCAACCAGCGAATGCTCTGATTTGTTTTTCTTCTATGCGTCCACCCCTGAGGGCAATCGCAAGTTCTCCCGAACCATCAGCGGCAATCCAACCAACTGGGCCTGCGTAGCCGCCGCGGTCAAATGGTTCCAGCTCGCTAATCAGCTGCATGGCAGCTTCACGCGGAGTACCCGCGACAGCCGCTGTTGGATGAAGTTCTGCTACCACGTCTAGCAGAGTGGTGGATGACTTCAAGTGTCCGGTGACATCAGTTGCTAAATGAAATAGATCCGGTAGTGCAAGCGAGAAAGGTTTTTCATCTGCTTCAACCGCATCGCAGAATGGCTCTAATTTTTTGATAAGTGAGTCCACCGCGTATTTGTGCTCGTGGGTGTTTTTGATTGAGTGGAGTAGACCCTCGGAAATTGCTCTGTCAACATCTGGATCGGTACCCCTAGCAGCGGTTCCTGCCAATACTCGCGCTGAAACTTCACCCGCCGAAGATCTAATGAGTAGTTCCGGAGATGCCCCGAAATTTCCATTCACAAAATAAGTCCAACAGTGTGGGTATCGAGCATGCAATTTTGAAATCACAGTAGACAGATCTGGATTTTCATCGGTCGTAAGTACCAGATCTCGCGCGACTACTACCTTCTCGATTTGCGAGGAGCGAATTTTCGTTATTGCCTCTTCAACCGAACTTTTGAATTTTTGAGCTGACATCTCACCGGCACGGAATTGCGACTCGTAGCCTCCTGAGTTTTCGCTTTCTCTGTGATGTCCGGTTTCAAAAGTAGTTTTCCAGGCTTGATCACCGCGAACCACGAATAGTTCTTCAGGAACAATCAGGACGCTCTCGTAATTGCTCTGTGGTGAAAAGGTAATAGATGAGAAGGCGACCAGTCCCGAACCGGGTAGTTGGACTTCGTCATCGATGGTGGCCGCCTGAACCAGCTCTCGCCACTTGGCTGAAAGCTCCTGAATTCGGTTTGGACCCTTGGCGCTAATTCGGAGTGCTTCCCCGTGTCCGACCAATAACTTGCCGTCTCGGAGAAATACCGTGGCCGAGCCAAGGTTCTCCAGTATTTGCGGGGGGCCAGGAAGCCAGCTGGTTTTGACGCTGATTTGGGTCAAGTGCTGGTCCTTAGCTTGGGATTGCCTGAAATTTGGCAACGGTTGGGATTAAGTTACTTATCCTTGGAGCAAGTCTATTTGGGAGGTATAACCGTGATCATGCGCAGGTTATTCGCTGCCCTTCTTATCTGCTTCGCACTCCCCGTATCTGCCTTTGCCGATGACGAGGACGACACCATGGTTCCTCCGACTGTCGTGGAGGAGGACGGCTCAAGGCCTGCCCCAATTGATCTCTCCGAGATTGAAATCACTCGCATGACTCCGGCTGACGAGTTTGCTCAGGCCACCACCCCGCTGGTGGTCGCCATGGGAATTGGCGCCATCACCTTGATTGTTGTATCCGTGGCTGGATCCAAGGCAAAAACCTCAAAATCTGAGGAGGATGGCGAAAGGTAGGATTGGCAAGTGACCAAGGCCGACCTGAGCAAAGACCCCAAACAGGTGTCCGCCATGTTCGACTCGGTGGCCCATTCCTACGATCGAACCAATGACTTACTCTCCTTCGGACAGGCCCGTTTGTGGCGGTCCAGGGTAAAAAACGCGGTCAAACCGGCCCAGGGTGAGCGCATCCTGGATCTAGCAGCTGGAACCGGAACCTCCTCCATGGCCCTGCGGGTTCCAGGGGCAGTCGTGGTGGCGGCAGATTTCTCCAGAGGCATGATCGAGGAGGGCAAGAAGCGCTATCCGGAACTGCAGTTTGAATTCGCAGACGCCATGGCCCTGCCCTTCGAGGATCGAAGCTTCGATGCAGTGACCATCTCCTTTGGTCTTCGTAATGTTCAGGACCACAAGGTCGCTTTGGGGGAGATGCTCAGGGTGCTAAAGCCCGGCGGAAGATTAGTGATCTGCGAGTTTTCTCACGTGAAAGGTCTGCTTGGGACTTTCTATCGCTTTTATCTAAACAACGTTTTGCCCAGACTCTCGGCGCTCGCCTCAAAAACCCCAGAGGCATACAGTTACCTATCCGAATCCATTAATGCGTGGCCAACTCAGGAGCAGCTAAAACAAGATATTCAACAGGTTGGGTTTCAGGACGTGAGATTCAAGAATCTAACGTTTGGTGTTGTTGCCCTCCACACTGCAGTGAGGCCAAGTTGAAGATTTCACTTCCGAGCCAACTGAGGAAAGTTTCTGATCAGAAGCTTTTGCGTGAGCTCGAGCACGACATGCAAGAAGTTGAAGTTCGCATCGAGACTGCAACGAAGCACACCGAAGCGATGATCAACAAAATGTCTTCGCACTTATCAGCAGCCGGCGGCAAGCGCATGCGACCGGTACTAGTGCTACTCACCTCACGACTTGGGGATGGACCAACTTCGGACGTCATTGATGCTGCGGTTGTAATGGAAATCACTCATTTGGGAACCTTGTATCACGATGACGTCATGGATCAAGCACCCAGACGCCGAGGCGTAGACACCGCTCACACTATTTGGGGAAACAACATTGCAATCCTCACAGGTGATTTACTTTTCGCAAGGGCATCTAATTTGGTTTCGGGTCTAGGTGAGGAAGCGCTGAAGTTACAAGCCGAAGTTTTCGAGCAATTGGTGCTTGGGCAAATGCATGAAACTCTCGGACCCCAGGAAGACCAAAAGCCACTAGATCACTACATCAACGTGCTGCGTGATAAGACGGGTTCATTGATAGCGCTTTCCGCACGATTGGGTGCTCTGCTTTCAGGTGCTGATCGCAAGTACCAACAACCACTGCAGATTTTTGGTGAGAAAGTCGGAATTGCATTCCAACTCATGGACGACATCATCGATATTCAGTCGGATGATGAAAAGTCCGGAAAAACCCCAGGCACCGACCTTCTGGCCGGAGTTCCCACCCTGCCAACCCTGATGCTCAGGGAGTATCAGGACGAAGAATCCAAGGCTTTGAGCGCCCAAATCGAGCACGGCTTGAGCGAGGAGAATCTCACTGAGGTAGTCTCGAAGCTTCGCGCTCACCCAGTTATGCAGCGGGCCTACGAAGCAACTAGGCAGTGGTCTGATGAAGCGGTTACCGCCATTGATGCAC